>NC_008268.1:1305000-1547500 GCF_000014565.1 Rhodococcus jostii RHA1
CGACGACGGTGGCGAGGGTGCCCATCGGCGCGGCGTCGAGGACGGCGTCGAGTTGCGCGCGTTCGGTGCGGGCACGGTCGGGGTATCTCATGATCTTGTCCACGAGACCATCCTCACCCTAATGTGGATCATCCTCCAGATCCACAATCATCATTATCGACAGACCAGTATTGTCGGGACCATGCCCCGGATCAGCCCCGAACTGCACCTGACGTTGCGGCTCCCCGACACCGACGCGCCGCTGCGGCATCGCATCGCGGAGTCGATCCTCGACGAGATCCGCGTGGGTCGCCTGCGACCCGGCGACCCACTGCCCTCCTCGCGGGCGCTGGCCGAACACCTGACAGTCGCGCGGGCGTCGGTGGTCGACGCCTACGACGAACTCTGCTCGTCCGGATACGCGAACGCCCGCGCCGGGTCCGGCACCCGGATCGCACCCGGCGCCGACGTCGCGGCCCGCGCACACGTCGCCTCGCACACGATCACCCGAACGTCGGATCAGGCCTCCTCCGCCGCCCCGGGAACACCGGCGGCGCTGTGGGATCTCACTCCGGGCCACCCCGATCCCGCCCTGATCTCCACCGTCGACTGGCGCCGGGCGTGGCGGTCGGCCGCCGCCGCGGCCGTGACCTCGGACGTCCCGGGCCCGGACGCACACCCGGAGTTGCGACGGTCCCTCGTGGAACATCTACGCCGCACCCGCGGGATCGCGGCGGGCCCCGACGAACTGGTGATCGTTCCCGGAGTCGCCGCTGCGCTCCGCACCCTCGTGACCGCAGCAGGACTCCGCGGCCGGGACGTGGTGTTCGAGGAGCCCGGCTACAGCCGGGCCCGCACCGTCCTCGACGGTTCGGGGGTTCGGACGCGCAGCGTGTCCGTGGACGGCGACGGCCTCGACCCCGCCCTGCTGCGCGCCACCGACGCCGCGGCCTACTGCACGCCTGCCCATCAGTATCCGATGGGAGCCCGGATACCGGTGAGCCGCAGGGCCCGGCTCGTGGCCGACGCCGCGGCCTCCGGAACGGTGATCATCGAGGACGACTACGACGGCGAGTTCCGCTACGACGTGTCGGCACTGCCAGCCCTGCGCAGCATCGACCGCGGGTCGGAATGCGTGGCGTACGTGGGCACAGCGTCGAAGATCCTCACTCCCTCGATCCGCGTGGCGTGGGTGATCGCGCCTCCGGCGCTCCGGCCGGGACTCGTCCGGGCCCTCGACGCGAGCGGTGAGGCATGCTGCGCGACCACGGCCCTCGCGCTGGCGCATTTCATCGACTCGGGCGCGCTGTCGCGGCACCTCGCCCGCGCCTCCCGCACCTACTCGGCCCGCCGGGCGGCCTTCGTCGCCGCACTGCAGCAGCAATTGTCCGCGGTCGACACGGACGGTGTCGGGCTGGCCGGCATCGAGGCCGGTCTCCACGTCGTCCTCACGCTGCCCGGTTCCGTCGACGACGTCGCCGTGTCGGCTGAGCTGCAGGACCACGGTGTGACGGTCCCGAGCCTCGCCGATTACCGCACCACACCGGGCGGACCGCGGGGGCTGGTCTGCGGGTACGCCCGGCTCCCCGAATCGCAGGCTCGCGGGGCGGCCGAGGCGATCGGGAGGGTGGTCCGGCGACACCTCGGCTGATACTGTTCGTTCGAACGAACAGTCACGGGGAGGGGCGACATGAGCGCGGGACAACTGGACGATCGACGGCAACGCGACAACGACGGGGATCGGCCCCCGGGACTCGTCGAGCAGGCGCAGGCGCTGGCCTCCGGCGCCGCCACGTCGGTGGCGGCCACCCGCACCGCCCTCGACCGCATCGACGCGAGCCAGCCGACGCTCAACGCGTTCAAGGTGATCCGCCGGACCAAGGCACTGGCCGAAGCCGCCGAGGCCGACCGCCGGATCGCCGCCGGTGAGCGCCTGCCGCTCCTCGGGGTCCCGATCGCCGTGAAAGACGACGTCGACGTGGCCGGCGAGCCGACCGCGTTCGGGTGCCCGGGCGACTTCCCGCCCGCGGCGCGCGACTCCGAGCTGGTGCGACGGCTGCGCGCCGCCGGCGCCGTCGTCGTCGGCAAGACCAACAGTCCGGAGCTCGGACAGTGGCCGCTCACCGGCGGTCCCGCCTTCGGGTACACCCGCAACCCCTGGAACGGTGACCACACCCCCGGAGGGTCGTCCGGCGGCGCCGCGGCGGCCGTGTCCGCCGGTGTGGTGGCCGCGGCGATCGGCTCGGACGGCGCCGGGTCCATCCGCATCCCGGCCGCCTGGACCAACCTCGTCGGGATCAAGCCTCAGCGCGGCCGAATCTCCACCTGGCCTGCAGCCGAGGCGTTCTACGGCCTCACCGTCAACGGCCCGCTGGCCCGGACGGTCGCCGATGCGGCGCTGCTCCTCGACGTCGCATCCGGACCGCACGAGGGCGACCTGCATACGCCCGCGCCGGTCACCGTCAGCGACGCCGTCGGCCGCGACCCCGGACCGCTGCGGATCGCGCTGTCGCTGCGGATCCCGTTCACCGCGACCCCCACCACGCTGCATCCCGAGGTCCGCCAGGGCGTCGCACGGATCGCCGAGGCGCTGCGCAAGCTCGGGCATCGCGTCGTGGTGGACGACCCCGACTACGGGATCATGTTCGGGCTCGGCTTCCTCCCGCGGTCGATGGTCGGCATCGACGACTGGGTGCGGAAGGTCCCGGACCCGTCACTCGTCGACCCCCGCACGAAGGGCAACGCCCGGACCGGGCGACTGTTGCGTGGGGCACCGCTACGCGCCGCGCGCGCCGCCGAGCCGAGGATGCAGCGACGGGTCGGCGCGATCTTCGACAAGTACGACCTCGTCCTCGCCCCGACCACCGCGACTCCCCCACCGAGGGTCGAGGGGATCGACGGCATCAGCTCGTGGGCCACGGACAAGGTGATCACCGCGGTCTGCCCGTACGCGTGGCCGTGGAACGTACTGGGCTGGCCCAGCGTGAACGTGCCGGCCGGGTTCACGTCCGGCAACCTGCCGACCGGAGCCCAGCTGATGGGTCACGACGGTGCCGAGCCGCTGCTGGTGTCGGTTGCGGCCCAGTTGGAGTCGGTGCTGCGGTGGGACCTCGAACGCCCCGAGAAGTGGTGGTGACCGGTGGCTTCGACGGACGTTCGTGACCGCATCCTCGCGGCGGCACTGCACATCGTCGGCACGGAAGGCATTCCCGGCGTGACCAATCGGCGGATCGCCGCGCAGGCCGGCGTGTCGCTCGGCTCCATCACGTACCACTTCCCCACGCAGACGGACCTGTTGCGCGCCGCGCTGTCCGGGTTCGTGACGGAGGAGACGCAGCGGCTGTCGGAGCTGGCGGAGGGGTACCGGGACAAGGGGCTGAGCCTCGAGGACGCCGCCGCGCTCACCGGTAAGGTCGCGAAGGACCTGGCGTTCTCCGCCGAGCGGATCGCCCCGTTCGAGCTGTACATCCAGGCGGGACGCGACCACGAGCTGCGTCAGGCCGCCGCCGAATGCTTCGCCGCATACGACGATTTGACGGCGACGATCCTCACCGCCCTCGGCGTCCCGGACGCGGCGTCCGTGGCCCCGACCATCGTCGCGACCATCGCCGGCCTGCAGCTCAGGAGACTCGCGACCGGAAGCGACGGCGATCACGACTTCGCGACGTCGGTGCTCCTTCTGCTCAGGGCCGCCGCCCCGTGAGTGGTTGACGAGCCTCAGGACTCGTTCACCACGCACGGGTGGCGCAGCCGCCTAGAATCCGAGGCGGCCCAGCTGTTTCGGGTCGCGCTGCCAGTCCTTGGCCACCTTGACGTGCAGTTCGAGGAAGATCTTGGTGCCGAGCAGCTTCTCGATCTGCAGCCGGGCCTTGGTCCCCACCTCACGGAGGCGCGCGCCGCCCTTGCCGATCACGATGCCCTTCTGGGACGGGCGTTCGACGTAGAGCAGGGCGTGGACGTCGAGCAGTTCGCCCTGCTTCTCGGTGCGTCCCTCGCGGGGGATGATCTCCTCGATGACCACGGCCAGGGAGTGCGGCAGTTCGTCGCCGAGCCCCTCGAGTGCGGCCTCGCGAATGAGTTCGGCCATCAGCGTCTCTTCGGGTTCGTCGGTGAGCTCGCCGTCCGGGTAGAACGCCGGGCCCTCCTCCATCTTCGACGCGAGGACGTCGACGAGCACCTCCACCTGCTCACCGGAGGCGGCGGAGACGGGCACGACATCCGCCTCGGGACCGAGGAGCTTGGACACGGCCAGCAACTGCTGCCCGACCATGTCCTTGCTGACCTTGTCGATCTTCGTGACGATGCCGATGAGCGTGGTCTTCGGCGCGATCTGACGGACCTGCTGCACGATCCACCGGTCGCCGGGGCCGATCTTCTCGTCCGCCGGGATGCACAGGCAGATCACGTCGACCTCGGAGTAGGTGTCGCGCACGAGGTCGTTGAGGCGCTGGCCGAGGAGCGTCCGGGGGCGGTGCAGACCCGGGGTGTCGACGAGGATCAGCTGCGCGTGGTCGCGGTGCACGATGCCGCGGATGGTGTGGCGGGTGGTCTGCGGACGCGAGGACGTGATCGCGATCTTGCTGCCCACCAGCGCGTTGGTCAGCGTGGATTTGCCCGTGTTGGGCCGTCCGA
Source organism: Rhodococcus jostii RHA1 (assembly GCF_000014565.1). Taxonomy (NCBI): domain Bacteria; kingdom Bacillati; phylum Actinomycetota; class Actinomycetes; order Mycobacteriales; family Nocardiaceae; genus Rhodococcus; species Rhodococcus jostii. The sequence continues at coordinate 1,309,612 of NC_008268.1, forward strand.
CGAAACAGACGAATCCGGAACGGAATTCGGTTTTACTCATGTTCCTCCTCGATCACGGATCCATCGGTTCGCGCGAAGACGACGGCCGCCTGCGCACTGACTTCGTGTAGTGCGGCGATGCCCGGGTCTTCCGGGGCGCCGCCGATCACGACTGCGGCCTCGAAACCTTCGGCGCCACTCGACACCGCCGCCGCGACGGCCGCCTGCAGCGCGGTCAGCGACAGCGCCGCCAGCGCGACCGCGCCCGCCGAGTAGGTGCGGCCGTCGAGATCGCGGACAGCGGCGCCCTGACCACTTCCGGTGCGGCCGAACGCTCCTCGCGCCAGCACGACCAATTTGGTGTCTTCGTCGCCCAGTTCAGTCATCGCCGTCCTCCCGGTCGCCGTCGCCACTGTCGTCGCCCTCGTCGATCGGCGCGCGTTGCACGAAGACCGTGCTGATGCGCACCCGCCCGCGCACGTCGGGTGAGCCCTCGCCGCGCAGGACGAGACCGTGCGAGACGACCTCCGACCCCGGTAGCGGCACCCTGCCGAGTTCGTAACCGATGAGCCCGCCGACCGTTTCGACCTCGTCGTTCTCCACCTCGATGCCGAACAGTTCGCCGAGATCCTCGATCGGCAGTCGCGCGGAGACCCGGTACATGCCGTCGCCGAGATCCTCGACGGGCGGTGTCTCGTCCTGGTCGTACTCGTCGGCGATCTCACCGACGATCTCCTCGATGACGTCCTCGATGGTGACGAGCCCGGCGATTCCGCCGTATTCGTCCACCAGCAAGGCCATGTGGTTGCGGTCGCGCTGCATCTCGGCGAGCAGGCTGTCGAGGGGCTTGGAGTCGGGCACGAACACGGCGGGCCGCATCACGTCGCCGACGCGGACACTGCGTCCGCCGTCGCGCGAGTGGTACGTCTCCTGCACGAGATCCTTGAGGTACACCACCCCGAGCACGTCGTCGACGTTCTCCCCGATCACGGGGATCCGCGAATGTCCGCTGCGGACAGCCAGCGACGTCGCCTGTCCGGCGCTCTTGTCGCTCTCGATCCACACCATCTCGGTGCGCGGCACCATCACCTCGCGGGCGGACGTGTCGCCGAGTTCGAACACCGACTGGATCATTCGGCGTTCCTCGTCGGCCACCACGCCGCGTTCCTGCGCCATGTCGACGAGTTCGCGCAGTTCGATCTCGGAGGCGAAGGGGCCGTTGCGAAATCCCTTACCGGGGGTGATCGCGTTACCGATCAGGATCAGGAGGCGGCTGATCGGGCCGAGCAGAGTTCCGATGACCTGCAGCGGAAACGACGTGATCAACGCGATCGAGTAGGCGTGCTGGCGACCGAGCGTCCGGGGGCCGACCCCGATCACCACGTAGTCGACGAGCACCATGATGATCGCGGTGAACGTGAGCGCCCACACGGGCTCGAGGAGATCGGACAGGCCACCGACGAGCACCACCGTGGCCGTGATCTCGCACAGGATGCGCAGCAGCACCATGAGATTCACGTAACGCGGGCGATCCGACAGGATGCGGAGCACGCGGGGTGGCTCCGGGGCGATCCTCCTTCGCCATCTCCTCGACGCGCGCGGACGAGATCGTGTTGAGTGCGGAATCGACGGCGGCGAAGACACCACCGAGCGGGACGAGGACGATCGCGAGGACGATCAGCGCGATGGCGCTACTCACAGAAGACCCTTCACGTGGCGGTTACTGGTCCGGTGAGTCGAAGAAGCCGGCCTTGCCGAGCAGCTTCTGATCCCGGGCAGCGAGTGCGGCGTCGCGTTCGGCCCTGCGCAGATCCTCGTACCAGTCTTCGAGCAACTGGTTCTGCAGGCCGAACATCTCCTTCTCCTCCTCCGGTTCGGCGTGGTCGTAGCCGAGGAGGTGGAGCACACCGTGCACGGTGAGCAGAGCGAGTTCGTGAGCGAGCGGGTGACCGGCCTTGTCGGCCTGGTCCGAGGCGAAGGACGGGCACAGCACGATGTCACCGAGCATCGACGGTCCGGGCTCGGGCGAGTCCGGGCGACCGCCGGGCTCGAGCTCGTCCATGGGGAACGACATCACGTCGGTGGGACCGGGCAGGTCCATCCACCGCATGTGGAGGTCGGCCATGGTGGCGGAGTCCACGAGGACCATCGACAACTCGGCCGCGGGGTGCACGTCCATCCTCGCGATCACGAAGCGGGCAACGCTGATCAGCTCCTCTTCGGAGACGTCCATGCCCGATTCGTTCGAGACTTCGATGCTCATGTGTGTCGCTTCCTCCTGGTTCCGGCGACACTCACCCTACCGTCGTGGAGAACGCGAGTGCGCCGCTCTACGCTGTGCGCGGTTCCCGAGCTCGACCTTGCCGTCCCGGTCCGCTTCGAAACGCTCGTACGCGTCGACGATGTCGGACACCAGCCGGTGCCGGACCACGTCGCTGCTGTTGAGTTCGGCGAAGTAGATGTCGTCGATGTCACCGAGGATCTCGGTGGCCGCGCGGAGCCCGGACCGGGCACCGCCCGGCAGGTCCACCTGCGTGACGTCGCCGGTGACGACGACCTTGGAGCCAAAGCCCAGTCGGGTGAGGAACATCTTCATCTGCTCGGCGGTGGTGTTCTGCGCCTCGTCGAGGATGATGAACGCGTCGTTGAGTGTGCGACCACGCATGTATGCCAGCGGCGCCACCTCGATGACACCCGACTGCATCAGCTTCGGGATGGCCTCGGGGTCCATCATGTCGTGGAGTGCGTCGTGCAGCGGGCGCAGGTACGGATCGATCTTCTCGTGCAGCGTGCCGGGCAGGAACCCGAGCCGCTCCCCCGCCTCGACCGCGGGGCGGGTGAGAATGATCCGCGACACCTGCTTGGTCTGCAGGGCCTGCACCGCCTTCGCCATGGCGAGGTAGGTCTTGCCGGTGCCGGCGGGCCCGATGCCGAACACGATGGTGTTCGCGTCGATCGCGTCGACGTAACGCTTCTGGTTCAGCGTCTTCGGCCGGATCGTCTTGCCGCGCCGCGACAGGATGTCGAGGGTCAGGACTTCGGCGGGCGATTCGCTCACCCCCTGGGTGAGCATGCCGACCGTGCGACGCACAGCGTCGGGGGTCAGCGGCTGCCCGCGACCGACGATGGAGCCCAGTTCCGCGATGACGCGTTCGGCGAGCGCGACGTCGCCGGGCCGTCCCGTCAGTGTGACGGCGTTGCCGCGTACATGGATGTCTGCGTCCAGGACCCGTTCGAGAGCGCGCAGATTCTCGTCGGAAGAACCGAGGAGAGGCGGGACCGTTTCGGGTGGGAGATCGATACTCGAACGCACGGTGCGTTCCGCCGGACGCGTGGCGCCGAACGTCTCGCCGTTCTGGTCTTGTTCGCTCACGTGAGGAATATGGCCTTCTTCCCGGTTCCTGGTCGGTCACGACGGTCGTCGCGATGAGGGAAGTCTATCGCTCGCAGGTCACAGCGCCCACCCGATTACGTGACGCCGTCACGACTTCGGGACGTCCGGATGCTCGCGCAACCAGTGCCGCGCCTCGTCCACGACGCGGGCACCGTCGGCCGGCGTCAGCCCGAGCACCGCGAGATACGCGACCGCGAACGACTCCCCCGAATCCTGCACTTCGCCGGAATTCGCCTGGTCCAGCAGGGTCATCGTCATCGATTCCGCGAGAGGTACGACGAGAATACCCAGGAACGCTGCCACGCTCGACGACCCGCACCTCCCGGTCGCGCACCACCCCGAGGAGATCTGGATGCGCTGGTCGTCGAGTTCGCGGCCGGCGAACGACACACAGCATGCGGAACCGGTCACCGATCGGTCACCCGCGCCGAGCGCCTCCCGGCACTCCTGGACGCCGCGGGTACGGCCAGGGCATCGGGGCCGCGATCGTCCTGCCCGGACGCCCGGTGACGCCGGAATCCGGCGACCTCAGTTCAGAACTCGCCGGTGTCGGACAGTAGGGCGTCCCGTGAGATCTTCCAACAGTCGGTCTCGGGGTTCAGGAAAGCGTAGTGGTCTTCGCCCTCGACGACGTGCAGCGCGACCGGGTCCCCGGCCGCCCGCGCGGCCTCGCTGTACCGCACACTGACCTTCGCCGGAACCTGCGCGTCCTCGGTGCCGTGGACGCACACCACCGGCACCCCGGCCGGGATGCGGTGCAGTGGGGACGCGGCGCGGTACCGGTCGGGATCTTCGTCGAAGGGGACGCCGAGCAGATCCTCGATGTAGCCGATCCGCCTGCCACGCTCGCCCGCGGATGCGAGGTCGAGGGCGCCTGCCTGGGAGACGACCCGCTCCGGCCGGACCGCCGTCCGCTTCTCCCCGGCGAGCCACACCGCGAGCTGTCCGCCGGCCGAGTGGCCGACGACCCGGACCTTCGACAGGTCGAACGGGACGGGCGACTGCTCGGCAACCGGACCGGCGATCGCGTCGAGCGCGGCGACGACGTCGGCGGACATCTCGTCCCACCCGCCGCCCGCACCGAGCCTGCGGTATTCGATGTTCCAGACGGCGACGCCGTGGCGGGCGAGGTCGACCGCGAAGCTCGTGCCCAGGTTCAGGTGGTACTTCCCGCTCCAGAAGCCGCCGTGGACGACCATCACCACCGGGACCGCGGTGGCCACGGGCACCTCGGGCGGGTAGAAGTGCCCGAACTGCTGCGGTTCGGTTCCGTACGCGATGCGAATGCGGTCCACGGACAGTCAGGCTAGCGGGGCCGCGCCCCAGCGGTCCGTGAGGACTCCGATGGCGCCCAGCGCGACGGCCGCGGCGGTCGAGGTCCGCAGAACGTGCGGGCCGAGCAACACCGGGACGGCGCCGGCGTCCGTCAGCGCAGTGATCTCCTCCTCGGAGATACCGCCCTCGGGGCCGACGACGAGCACGATCTCGGCCGCCGAGCGCAGCGGAAGCTCGGCGAGGCCCTGGGTGGCCGCCTCGTGCAGCACGGCGACGACACCGCCCCGGCCGACCACCTCACGGACGACGGCGAGCATTTCTGCGGTGCGGTGCAGTTCCGACACCTCGGGGACGATCGCCCGCCGGGACTGCTTGGCGGCGGCGAGAGCCGCGCTGCGCCAGCGAGCGACACCCTTTTCGACCTTGGGGCCCTCCCACCGCGCCACACACCGTGAGGACTGCCACGGCACGATCGCGTCGACGCCGGCCTCGGTGGCCAGCTCGACCGCCAACTCGGATCGCTCCGCCTTCGGAAGCGCTTGCACCACAGTCACACTCGGCGACGGTGCCGGCACCTGACGACGCTTGTGAACGGTGAGTTCGAGCCGGTCCTTGGCGGCCGCCGTCACCTCGGTGTCGGCAAGACCACCCCGGCCGTCGGCCAGCACGATCCGCTCCCCGACACCGATCCGGCGCACCGTCGCGGCATGCCTGCCCTCCGGGCCGTCCAGGACCGCGGTGCTCCCCACCTCGGGCAGCGGGTCGAGGAAGAAGACCGTCGCCGCCACGGTCAGCGACCGCTGAACGCTTCACGCAGGCGTGAGAACAATCCGCCGCTGTGCTGCGACTGGGTGGAGACGACCTCGGCGACGTCGCGGTCGCGCAGATCCTTGAGTTCGCGGAGAAGCTTCGTCTCCTTGTGGTCCAGGCGCGACGGAACCACGACCTCGAGGTGGGCGTGCACGTCGCCGCGGATACCGGAACGCAGCTTCGGCATGCCGTGCCCGCGCAGGACCGTCACCGATCCCGGCTGGGTCCCCGGTTCGATGGTGATCTCCTTGGGCCCGTCGATGATCGTGTCGATCGTCACGGTCGTGCCGAGGGCGGCGTCGATCATCGGAACCCGGATCGTGCAGTGCAGGTCTTCGCCGTCGCGCACGAACACCTCGTGCGCCTGCTCGACCACCTCGACGTACAGGTCGCCTGCGGGTCCGCCACCGGGGCCGACCTCACCCTGCGCGGCGAGCCGGATCCGCATTCCGCCCGCGACGCCTGCGGGCACCTTCACCGTGATGTCGCGGCGGGCGCGCACCCGGCCGTCGCCGCCACACTTGTGGCAGGGGTCGGGGATCGTCTCGCCGGCGCCGCGGCAGGTGGGGCACGGCCGCGACGTCATGACCTGGCCGAGGAACGAACGCTGCACCGACTGGACCTCGCCGGCGCCGCCACAGGTCTCACAGCGCACCGGCTTGGAATCGCCGTTGGTGCCCGCACCGGTGCAGCTGTCGCACAGGATCGCCGTCTCGACGGTGACCTGCTTGCTCACGCCGGTCGCGCACTCCGCCAGCGTCAGCCTGGTGCGCAGGAGTGAATCGGCGCCCGGCTGGACGCGGCCGCGTGGCCCGCGACCCGCGCCGCCTCCGCCGCCGAAGAACGCTTCGAACACGTCGCCGAGGCCGCCACCGAAACCGCCGCCGAAGCCGGCACCGCCGCCACCACCCGAGGAGAGAGGGTCGCCGCCGAGGTCGACGATGCGACGCTTCTCCGGATCGGACAGCACCTCGTAGGCCGTCGAGATGTCCCGGAACCGGGCCTGCGCCGCCTCGTCGGGGTTCACGTCGGGATGCAGTTCCCTCGCAAGCTTGCGGTACGCGCGCTTGAGCTCCTGATCGGTCGCCTTCTGATCGACGCCGAGCGTTGCGTAGTAATCCCGTGCCACGTTGAGTCTCTCGTCCTTGTCTACTTCGTTATCTCGCTACCGGTACGTGTGCTCCCCCACGGCGGCGCTGTCGCCGAGGGCCGGCCGTCACCGCTCGGCGAGCACCTGGCCGATATATCTCGCAACGGCTGCCACCGACGCGATTGTTCCCGGATAGTCCATTCGGGTGGGTCCGAGCACGCCCATTCCTCCGAGCACGGTGCCTGCCGCACCGTAACCGGTCGAGATGACGGAGGTGCCACGCATCTGCTCCACCTGGGTTTCCTCACCGATCCGCACCGTCACGGTGCCCGCATCCTGCGTGGCGGCCAGCAGCTTGAGCACCACCACCTGCTCCTCCAGCGCCTCGAGGACCGCCCGCAGCGAACCGGGGAATCCGCTGATTCCCGAGAAGTCGGCGGCGTTGCGGGTCAGATTCGCGGTGCCGCCGAGGACCAGCCGCTCCTCGGGATGCTCGACGAGCGTCTCCACCAGCACGGTCGCCGAACGGACCACGGCGTCGCGCAGATCCTCCGGGGCCTCGTCGGCCAGCTCCGAGACTGCGATGGACGCCGCCGCCAGCCGCTTGCCGTCGAGGGCGCCGCCGAGCAACCCGCGCAGCCGCGCCAGATCCTCGTCGTCGAGCACGTCGCCGAGTTCGACGATGCGCTGATCCACTCGGCCCGAATCGGTGATGAGCACGAGCAGCAGGCGGGCAGGCGTCAGCGCGACCACCTCGAGGTGCCGGACCGATGACGCCGAGAGTGTGGGATATTGCACAACCGCGACCTGGCGTGTGAGTTGCGCGAGCAGGCGCACACCCCGCCGGAGAACGTCGTCCAGGTCGACCCCGGACTCGAGGAATTCGAGAATCGCGCGCCGCTCCGCCGTCGACAGCGGCTTGACGTCGGCGATGCGGTCGACGAACTGCCGGTAGCCCTTGTCCGTGGGAACACGGCCGGAACTCGTGTGCGGCTGGGCGATGTAGCCCTCGCTCTCGAGAAACGCCATGTCGTTGCGGACCGTCGCACTGGAAACACCCAGGTTGTGCCGCTCGACCAGCGCCTTCGATCCCACCGGCTCCTGGGTCGAGACGTAGTCGGCGACGATGGCGCGGAGTACCTCGAACCGTCTGTCGTCCGTACTCGACATCGCCGTCCACCTCCAGTTCTCGATCATCACGAGCAGCGGCGTCACCGAACCTTCGTTCGGATCGGCCGCCACATCCCCTGAGCTACGTGCAGATGCACGTGCATCTCGGCTCGGTCCAGTCTAATCGCCGCTCCGCCGACACCGGTTCAGGCCTTACTGTGGTGACCGGAGACGAGCAAAGGCAACGACCACGGGCGGATGACGAGGCGATGATTTTCAAAGGTGTCATGGACGGCAAGCCGTACCCGGACCACGGGTTGTCGCTGCGCGACTGGTCCAAGATCCCACCCCGGCAGGTGCGGCTCGACGAGATCGTCACCACGACCAAGGTTCTCGAGCTCGACCGGTTGCTGTCGGAGGACTCGACGTTCTACGGCGACCTGTTCCCGCACGCGGTCCAGTGGCACGGGGTGCTCTACCTGGAGGACGGGCTGCACCGGGCCGTGCGTTCGGCACTGCGGAACCGCGTGGTGCTGCATGCCCGCGTCTTCGACTACGACGAGATGCCCGGCATCGTCACTGCCTGAGCTCTAGCGCAGCACCGTGCGGACCACGGCGTCGGCGAGGAGCCGCCCACGGTCGGTCAGCACCAGGTGCTGGCCCTGGCGCACGAGCAGTCCGTCGGCCACCACCGTCTCGGCCGCGTGCTGCTCCGCGGCATCCAGCTCCGCCACCGGTAGTCCGGTCCGCAGCCGCGCCGTCAGCATCACCCGCTCGACGTGGACGTCCTCCGCGGTCAGCTGTTCGCTCCCGCCGACGGGCAGACTTCCCGCCGCCAGCTGGTCCGCGTAGCGCGCCGGGTGCTTGACGTTCCACCAGCGCACTCCGCCGACGTGGCTGTGCGCGCCCGGCCCGGCGCCCCACCAGTCCCCGTCGTCCCAGTACCCCAGGTTGTGCCGGCAGCGTGATTCGCCCGTCGCGGCGTCAGCCGATGCCCAGTTCGACACCTCGTACCAGGTCAGGCCCGCGTCGGCGAGCCGCGCGTCGATCCTCTCGTACCGCGACGCCAGGACGTCGTCGTCGGGCGCGGGCAGTTCCCCGCGGCGCACCTTCCTCGCCAGCGCGGTCCCGTCCTCGACGATCAGCGCGTAGGCGGACACGTGGTCCACCCCGGCAGAGAGCACCGCGTCCAGCGAGAGGTCGAGGTCCTCGTCGCGCTCTCCCGGGGTTCCGTAGATGAGGTCGAGATTGACGTGCTCGAATCCGGCGGCCCGCGCCTCCTGCGCCGCCGCCACGGCACGTCCCGGTGTGTGGGTGCGGTCGAGCACCCTCAGGACGTGCTGCGCTGCCGACTGCATGCCCAGCGAGATCCGCGTGAATCCGCCGGCCCGCAACCGCTCGAAGAATTCCGGCGACGTGGACTCCGGGTTCGACTCGGTGGTCACTTCGGCGCCCTTCGCAATCCCGAAACTCGAGCGGACCGCACCGAGGACGTCCGACAGTCCGTCACCGCCGAGGAGTGACGGCGTGCCGCCGCCGACGAACACCGTGTCGACGGCCGGGGCGCCCGTCATCTCCGCGGCGAGGTCGAGTTCGCGGCGCAGCCCTTCCATCCACGACTGCGGCGACGCCGACGTCCCCAGCTCGCCTGCCGTGTACGTGTTGAAATCGCAGTATCCGCAGCGTGTGGCACAGAAAGGCACGTGCACATAGATCCCGAACGGGCGGCTCCCCACACCCTTCAGCGCACTCCCGGGCAGCGCGAACGCCGCCGCCTCGTCGCGACCGACCGTGGTAGTGCTCGTTCCGTTCACGGTTCCAGTGTCCATGGTCGGCTCGCCGACGTCGTCCATGGTCGGCTCGCCGACGTCTCCCGGGCTTCTCGACCCGCGGTCCCCACCCGACTGTCCGCGGGCCCTCCCCGTGATATTTCCCGCAAAAATGGTGGAAATCGGTGCCCGGCTCTGCGTGGGCGATCTGACGTGGCACAATGGTCGGCATGACCGGACCCGGAGTGCGACTCGTGGCGCGTCGTCACGTCGATCTCAAGCGTGTCTGCAGCTGTTGTTGTCTGCCCTGTATCGCGCAGTAATTCAGCCTGTCAGCCCGTTCATCATTCTTCTCGACTTCCGGCCGGATTCGAATGCCCCGAGCGAGGATCAGCCCTCCTCGGCCTCAGCCGGTGCATCTTGAGATTCAGGAGTGCTCCATGACGTCGACCACCGACGCCTCCCCCGCTGCCGTCGACGCAGCACCCGCGCGTACGCGCACGGCGAAGCCGGCTCGGCGCCGCGCCGAAGGCCAGTGGGCCCTCGGCTACCGCGAGCCCCTCAATGCCAACGAGCAGGCCAAGAAGGACGACAACCCGCTCAACGTCCGGGCCCGCATCGAGAACATCTACTCGAAGCAGGGCTTCGACAGCATCGACAAGGGTGACCTGCGTGGCCGTATGCGCTGGTGGGGTCTCTACACCCAGCGCGAGCAGGGGTACGACGGCACCTTCACCGGTGACGAGAACATCGACCTGCTCGAGGCCAAGTACTTCATGATGCGGGTCCGCTGCGACGCCGGCGCCCTGAACGTCGAGCAGCTGCGCACCATCGCCGGTATCTCCACCGAGTTCGCGCGCGACACCGCCGACCTTTCGGACCGCGAGAACGTCCAGTACCACTGGGTCGAGGTCGAGAACGTCCCGGAGATCTGGAAGCGCCTCGAAGGCGTCGGCCTCAAGACCACCGAGGCGTGCGGTGACTGCCCCCGCGTCGTCCTGGGTTCTCCCCTGGCCGGTGAGTCGCTGACCGAGGTCCTCGACCCCACTCCCGCGATCGACGAGATCGTCCGCCGCTACATCGGCAAGCCCGAGTACTCCAACCTGCCGCGCAAGTTCAAGACCGCGATCTCCGGTCAGCAGGACGTGGTGCACGAGATCAACGACGTCGCGTTCGTCGGGGTCAACCACCCCGAGCACGGTCCCGGTCTCGACCTGTGGGTCGGCGGCGGGCTGTCCACCAACCCGATGCTGGCGCAGCGGGTCGGCGTCTGGGTGCCGCTCGACGAGGTTCCCGACGTGTGGGAGGCCGTCGTGTCGATCTTCCGCGACTACGGTTACCGCCGGCTGCGGAACAAGGCCCGCCTGAAGTTCCTGGTCAAGGACTGGGGCATCGAGAGGTTCCGCGAGGTCCTCGAAACCGAGTACCTGAAGCGCAAGCTCATCGACGGCCCCGCGCCGGAGAAGCCCACCCGGCCGATCGACCACGTCGGGGTGCAGAAGACCCGCAACGGTCTCAATGCCGTCGGCGTCGCCCCCATCGCGGGTCGCGTGTCGGGCACGATCCTGGCCAAGGTCGCGGACGCCGCGGAGCGGGCAGGCAGCGACAAGATCCGCTTCACGCCCTACCAGAAGCTGATCATTCTCGACGTCGCCGACGACAAGCTCGAGCAGTTGATCGCCGACCTGGACGAGGTGGGCCTGCCCGCGCGTCCGTCGCACTGGCGCAAGAACCTGATGGCGTGCTCGGGCATCGAGTTCTGCAAGCTGTCGTTCGCGGAGACGCGGAAGCGCTCGCAGGTGCTCGTCCCCGAACTCGAGCAGCGGCTCGCCGACATCAACGCGCAGCTCGACGTGCCGATCACGATCAACATCAACGGCTGCCCGAACTCCTGCGCCCGCTCGCAGGTCGCCGACATCGGATTCAAGGGGATGCTCGTCGACGACGGCGAGGGCAACCAGGTGGAGGGCTTCCAGGTTCACCTCGGCGGCAGCCTCGGATTCGATTCGGCCTTCGGCCGGAAGCTTCGCCAGCACAAGGTCACCAGCACCGAACTCGGTGACTACATCGATCGCGTCGTCCGCCACTTCGTGAAGCACCGCAACGAGGGTGAACGCTTCGCGGAATGGGTCGTGCGCGCAGACGAAGGAGACTTGCGTTGAATCTCGCCACAGCCACCCAGGACGACCTTCGGCTCCTTGCCGTGCAGGGGGCGGCAAGTCTCGAGGGTGCCTCCGCGCAGGAACTGCTGCAGTGGACCGAGGACACGTTCGGAAGCGACTACATCGTCGCCTCCAACATGCAGGACGGCGTTCTGGTCCACCTCGCCGCCCAGGTCCATCCCGGTGTGGACGTGCTGTTCCTCGACACCGGTTACCACTTCGCGGAGACCATCGGCACCCGTGACGCCGTCGAGCAGGTGTACGGCGTCAACGTGATCAACGCGCGGGCCGAGGCGAGTGTCGCCGAGCAGGATGCGGCGGAGGGCAAGGATCTGTTCGCCCGCGAACCCAACCGGTGCTGCGCACTGCGGAAGGTCGCCCCGCTGAAGAACACCCTCTCCGGATACAAGGCGTGGGTCACCGGCATCCGGCGTGTCGAGGCGCCCACCCGCGCCAACGCCCCCCTGATCTCGTTCGACGACGCGTTCGGTCTGGTGAAGATCAATCCGATCGCCGCGTGGTCCGACGAAGACATGCAGTCCTACATCGACGAGCACTCGATTCTGGTGAATCCGCTCGTCGACGAGGGATATCCGTCCATCGGGTGCGCTCCGTGCACCAGCAAGCCAGCCCCCGGCAGCGATCCGCGCAGCGGCCGCTGGGCCGGTCAGGCCAAGACAGAATGCGGGTTGCACGCCTCATGACCATCGACATCTCCCATTCCCTCGCCGAATCCGCCGTCCGGCCGCAGTTGGACGGGTCGCAGTTCGACACGCTCGACGCCCTCGAGTCGGAAGCCATCCACATCTTCCGTGAGGTCGCGGGCGAGTTCGAACGCCCGGTGATCCTGTTCTCCGGCGGCAAGGACTCGACGGTGCTGCTGCACCTGGCGATCAAGGCGTTCTGGCCTGCGCCGCTGCCGTTCGCGCTGCTGCACGTCGACACCGGACACAACCTGCAGGAGGTCCTCGACTTCCGCGATCACGTCGTGTCCAAGTACAACCTGCGTCTGCACGTGGCGAAGGTCGAGGACTACCTGGCCGACGGCCGGCTCACCGAACGCCCCGACGGGATCCGCAACCCCCTCCAGACCGTTCCTCTGCTCGACGCCATCGCCGAGAACCGTTTCGACGCGGTCTTCGGTGGCGCTCGACGCGACGAGGAGCGCGCCCGGGCCAAGGAGCGCATCTTCTCGCTGCGCAACAGTTTCGGCCAGTGGGACCCGAAGAAGCAGCGCCCCGAACTGTGGAACCTGTACAACGGCAAGCACTCCCCCGGTGAGCAGGTCCGCGTCTTCCCCCTCAGCAACTTCACCGAACTCGACATCTGGCGGTACATCGCCCGTGACGACGTCGAACTGGCCAGCATCTACTACGCGCACCAGCGCGAGGTGTACCAGCGCGACGGCATGTGGATGACGCCCGGTGTGTGGGGCGGACCGTCCGAGGGTGAGGACCTGCAGACGCTGTCGGTGCGGTACCGCACCGTCGGCGACGGATCCACCACGGGCGCAGTTCTTTCCGAGGCCGGCGACAACGAGGCGATCCTCGCCGAGGTCGCAGCGTCCCGGCTGACCGAGCGCGGCGCAACCCGTGGCGACGACCGAGTTTCCGAAGCGGCTATGGAAGACCGCAAGCGAGAGGGCTATTTCTGATCATGAGCGACCTCCACGTGCGTAGCCCGCGAAGCACGCAGTTGCTTCGGCTTGCCACCGCCGGAAGTGTGGACGACGGCAAGTCGACCCTCGTCGGCCGTCTGCTGTACGACACGAAATCGGTTCTCGCCGACCAGATCGACGCCGTCACCCGGGCGTCGGTCGACAAGGGGCTGTCCACCCCCGACCTGTCCCTGCTGGTCGACGGCCTACGCGCGGAGCGTGAACAGGGCATCACGATCGACGTGGCGTACCGGTACTTCGCGACCCCCCGCCGCTCGTTCGTCCTCGCCGACACTCCCGGGCATGTGCAGTACACCCGGAACACGGTGTCGGGTGCGTCCACCGCGCAGATGGTCATTCTGCTGGTCGATGCCCGCAAGGGTGTCATCTCCCAGACGCGCAAGCACGCCGCCGTTCTCGCGCTGCTCGGCGTCCCCAAGCTGGTGCTGGCCGTCAACAAGATCGACCTCGTCGAGGATCCGGCCACCGTGTTCGCGAACATTTCGGCGGAGTTCAACTCGCTGACCAGTTCGCTCGGCTGGGCGTCCGAGGACGTCGTCGAGATCCCGGTGTCGGCCCTGCACGGCGACAACGTCGCGGTGCGTTCGGAGAACACCCCGTACTACGACGGCCCCACGCTCATCGAGCATCTCGAGTCGGTGCCCGTCGACGCCGAACCCCACCGGGTCGGTCTCCGTTTCCCCGTCCAGTACGTGATCCGTCCGCGCACGCCGGAGTTCCCCGATTACCGCGGGTACGCCGGGCAGGTCGCCGCCGGTGAGGTGACTCCGGGCGACGAGGTCGTGATCCTGCCGTCCGGTGTCCGCACCACGGTCACCCGCATCGACACCGCGGACGGCGAACTCGACAGCGCCCACGCCGGCCGCAGCGTCACTCTCGTGCTGGCCGACGACGTCGACGTCTCCCGCGGGGACGTCATCGCCTCCCCCGCCGACGCCCCGGAGCCGCTCGGCGAGTTCGACGCGACGGTCTGCTGGCTGGCCGAGAAGCCACTGCGTCCCGGTGCCCGCCTGCTGCTCAAGCACGGCACCCGCACCACGCAGGCCATCGTCGGCACACTCGTCGAGCGTTTCAACGAGCAGGAGCTCACCTCGGAGCCCAGCCCGGAGTCGTTGGAACTCAACGAGATCGGCAAGATCTCGGTGCGTGTCGCCGAGCCGATCGTGGCGGACGACTACACCGTGAACCGCCACACCGGCAGCTTCCTGCTGATCGATCCGGCCGGCGGCAACACGCTGGCGGCCGGCCTCGTCGGAGACGCCATCGCAGCGGTGGAGCTCGGCGAGCGCGTCTAATGCGATGACCCCGCTGATCGCTGTCGCCCACGGCAGTCGCGACCCCCGCAGTGCGCGGGTGGTGGCGGCTGCCGTGTCGGCGCTCCGGGCCAAGCGACCGGACCTCGACGTCCGGCTGTGCTTCCTCGACCTCAACGCACCGTCCGTGGACCAGGTGATCGACACGGTCGCCGCCGAGGGGCATTCCTCCGCCGTGGTCGTGCCGATGCTGCTGGGCAGCGCGTTCCACGCACGCGTCGATCTTCCGGCGCTCCTGGACGCCGCCCGCCTCCGTCACCCGCACCTGCATGTCCGGCAGGCCGACGTTCTCGGGCACGACGCGCGGCTGGTCGAGGCCGTCCGTGACCGCATCGGCGAGGCCGGCGGTTCCGCCCGCGAGTCCGGTCTCGGTATCGTCCTCGCCGCGGTCGGTTCGTCCGACCCGGCCGCGAACGACCGAACCCGCGAGCTGGCCGGATCGGTCGTCGCGGGCACCCGATGGTCGGGAGCGGTGACGTGTTTCGCGACGTCGGCGGAACCGACGGTGCAGCAGGCGATCTCGACGCTGCGACAGGCCGGCGCCGAGCGCGTCGTGATCGCACCCTGGTTCCTGGCGCCGGGACTGCTCACGGACCGGTTGAGCCGTGCGGCGGAATCCTGCGGACCCGGCATCACCTACGCGGCCACCATCGGACCGCACCCCCGGCTGCTCGACGTCATGCTCGACCGGTACTCGCAGACCCACACGGAGCTGCAGCGGTACCGGGCGCTGTCGGCCTGAGCGCGTCGATCACCGCACGCCCGGCATCCGGGTTCCCCACCGCTATCCGCGCGTCACCATTGGGGTAGGTGCGCGCGTGGATGCCGGCGCGGGCCAGTGCGTCACCGACGTCCTCTCCGGGGAGGTACAGAAAGTTGGCGTGACTGCGCGGGACCGGAATTCCCGCCGCCCTCACCGTGCGCCACAGTTCCTCGCGTTCGGCGACGATGGCAGCCACCCGGGCACGGAGCTCGTACTCGGCGGCGTACGACGCCGTGACCGCGGGAACGGCGGCGCTACCAATCCCGAACGGCAGTTGCAGCGTTCGAATCGTCCGCGCCAGTGCCGCGTTCGCGAAGCCGAATCCGATACGCAACCCGGCCAGTCCGTACGCCTTGGAGAACGTTCGCAGGAACACGACGTTCGGGTGTTCGGCGATGATGCGATGCACGTCCAGGACCTGTCGGCGGTCGACGAACTCCACATAGGCCTCGTCGAGGACGACGACCACCCGGTCCGGCACATGACGGAGGAAATCCGCCAGTTCGGCGGTGTCGACGAGCGTCCCGGTGGGGTTGTGCGGGCGGCAGACGACGACGAGCCGGGTGCGGTCGTCGATCGCGGCCGCCATCGCGGCCAGATCCTGTCCGCCGTCCGCGAGAATCGGCACCGGCACCGCGTCGAGTGCCGCGATCCGCGCCATGATCGGGTACCCGTCGAACGTCGGGGCGGTGAACACGATCCGCTCCCCCGGCCCGGCGACGGAGCGCATGATCTGCAGGGCGACGCCGGTGGCGCCGGCGCCCACCACCACCTGTTCGGCGTCGAGCCCTTCGTGATCCGCGATGACCTGGATCAGCCGGTCCGGCAGGAACTCCGGATACCGATGCGCCCGGCGCATCACACCGTCGAGCGCGGCGAGGACGGAGGGCAGTGGGGCGAACGGGTTCTCGCTCAGCGCGAGATCGAATCTCGCACCGGGTCCCGCGATGGTCGGCGTGGTCATCTCACACCCCCGCCGGGGCGGCGCCCCACCGAATGGCCCCGGCCCCGGCGAAGTCGCCGGCGTGCGCGAACGCGGACATCATCACCAGCGAGCCGTTGGGGATCCGGCCTGCCCGGTTCTCGATGTCGAGGGTGACGGGGATCGCGGCGCCGAACAGGTTCCCGCATTCGTCGAACGTGTCGGGGTGCCGTTCCGCCGGGAGCTCGAGTGCGTCCCGCCAGTTGCGGAGGAACAGCCGGTTGGGCTGGTTGGTGACCAGGGTGTCGATCTCGTCCGGGGTGATGTCGATCTGCTTGCACACCGCGAGCGCAACCTCGGGGACGAGCCTGTTCCCTCGGGCGAAGACCTTCGCGATCCTCGATTCGGTGAACCCGATGTGCAGTTGGCCGGTGCCCGCCTCCCAGTACTTGCGGGGCGGATCGACGGCGGCCGTCATGTCTCCGGCGAACTCGGGGTAGGTCCGGCACTCCAGCCCCAGCACCGGTGCGGCCTCCGACTTCACCAGCAGGCATGCACCCGCGCCGTCACCCGGCACCGCCGACTGTGCCAGCGCGCGCACGTCCGGTTGCGTGAAGATCTGGCCTGCGCTGTTCTGCACCGACACGATCAGGGCGGTCGACGCGTCCCCGGTCTGCATGATCTGACGTGCCAGCTTGATCATGTACACGAACGACGCGCAGCCGCCGTTGTGCAGGTCCACCACCCAGTCCGGGGTGATCCCCATCCGGCGCGCGAGTTCTCCGCCGGTACCCAGGATCGGGACGTCGGGCAGCTGGGTGTGGGTGATGAGAATGTCCACGTTGGAGACGAGTTCGGAGCCGTTCCGTTCGACCAGCGGGGCGATCGCACGTTCCGCCATGTCGACGGCGTTCTCGTCGCTCGCGATGTGGTGGCGGAATTTCGGCGCCCGGAACATGATGTTCTCGGCGAGCCGGTCGGAGGCGGCGAACTGGGCGAAATAGTCCGCACCCACCCGGTTCTCGGGTAGGTAACCGGCAATGTCGATCAGGCTGACGGTGTCCATGTCTCACTCACTCATCCAGGTCGGGGTCACGGGCAGGTCGTTCGCCCACCGGTATTCGCAGATCGCCTTGAGATTGCTCATCTCCAGTTGGTGTCCGGCGGCGAACATGTCCCAGAAGTCGCCCACCCACGGAACCCGGTCCGCGGGAGCGGTCTCGGGGTAGGGATTGTCGTCGTAGAACGGATGGTGGCAGTTGGTCCACAGCACGACGGATCCGTCAACGTCCAGGACCGTGCGCGCGTCCACCACCCGCATCAGATACACCATCCACAGGTGTGTGCCCTGGTCCCAGGCACAGTGATAGTCGACGGTCATCGCGGCCGGGTGTGCCACGGTGCGCGTGTAGATCTCGGTGGTGTCGCCCAGGCGGTCGTACGCAAGCCACAGCCCGGGTTCTCCGGCCGGGGTGAATCCGCGGAGGCTGTACGTCCATTCCTCGAGGCTGCGGGTGTCGGAGAGGTAGCGGAACACCTCGTCCGGCGGGCAGTCGATGTATTCGTTGACAGTGCAGTACTTTCCGAACACCTGGTCGTGCGGATACACCGACCTCAGCATGTCCATGATGATCGGTGTCGTCGCCTGACGGTCGGAGGTCTCGATGCGGACGAGGCCGGGCAGGTCGGCGGGAAGGTCGGGCAGCGGGGCGATCTCTCGAGCGGTCATCGGCGTGCTCCTTCTCGGGATTCGGATCTCTCGGTCGGGCGTCGGACGGGCAGGAACGGCAGGAACGGCGGCAACTCGTCGGCGTCGCACGCGACTTCGATGACAGCGGGCCCCGCCGAGTCGGCCGTGGCGCGGAGCGAGTCGGCCAGGCCGGCGTGCGTGTCGACCGCGCGGGACGGCAAGCCCGGAAACAGTGCGCCGACTCCCGCCGCGATGTGTGCGGGACGAAAACGGCTGTAGGTGTATGCGCCCTCGAAGTACACCTGCTCGCGGGTCAGGCACATCGCGTGGGCGTTGTTGTTGAACACGACGAACGTGACCGGCACGTCGTACTCGACCGCGGTGTGGATCTCGAGCCCGTGCGCGTAGAACGCACCGTCGCCTGCGATCACGAACGTGCGGCGGCCGCGCGAGAAGGCGGAACCGATCGCGGCGCCGAACGTGTAACCCATCCCGCCCATTCCCAGCGCCACCACGAACCGGCCTCCGGTCGGAACCGGAAGATGGTGCACCACAGCGGCACCCGTATTTCCCGCATCGGCGAACACGTCGGCGCCCACGGGCATCATCGCGGCGAGCGCCTTCACCGCGTCCGTGTAGCGCAGGCCCGACGTGCCGGACGACGGCACGTCGATCGGGGTCGGCTCGCTCTGCGCGACGGCCGCCCGCGAGGCTGCAGGCCCGATCTCGGTGACGAGCCCGCGCAGCGTCGCCCGCAGATCCCGCGTCGGCAGGTGATGGGCCTGCAGAAACGGCTTCGCCGAGCCCACGCTGTACACCAGCGTCTTCTCGAGCACCCCGTCCAAACCTCCGCGTGCCATCACCGGCAGTCGCGTGCCGACGAGCAGGCAGACGTCGGAATCCTGCAGTGCGTCGACGACATCCGGATTCCCCATCGCGCCGGTGACCCCGAGCCGCCCCGGCGCCGCGGGATCGAGCACGTCCCTCGCGTCGGGCGTGACGGCCACCCGGGCGCCGAGCACGTGCGCGAGTTCCGCGAGTTCCCCTCGCGCGCCGGCTCGCGCCACCTCGTCTCCGGCGATGACGGTGACGCGGCCGTAGTCGTCGCGGAGGGCCTCGGCGAGCCGTGTGATGTCCGTCGGGGTGGTGCGCGGTGCGGTCGGGACCGCTCGACGTGGTTCCGGGAACTCACCGCGCGACCGCTGAATGTCCTTCGGCAGCAGGAGAACCGCGGGCCCACCGCGTCGCGCGGCGGCCAGCGCCTCGGCGAGCTGGCGTTCGAGGTCGAGCGGCGACTCGACCCGCGCGCAGTACACGGACACCTCACCGAACAACCGGGTCGCATCGATCGACCCCGCCAGTCCACTCGTGTCCTGGAATGCGCCCATCCCTTCGAGCGTCGTCGGCGGTTGCCCGACCAACGCCAGAAGCGGCACACGCGACGCGAATGCTTCACCGAGACCGGCGATCACATTGAGCGCACCCCCGCCCGAAGTCGCCGCGACCACCCCGATCCGGTTCGACGTGCGGGCATACCCGTCGGCCATCGTCGTCGCCGCGAACTCGTGTTTGGCGACGACACCTTCGACGTCGAGGGAGCGGTGCAGCGCGTCGTACAGGTCCTCGATGTTCGCGCCTCCCACACCGAAGACGTGCTCGACCCCCTCTGCGGCCAGCGCGGCGACGATGTAGTCGACGACGCGCATGTTCCGACCGGTTTTCCGTGGCTCGTGATCCGTGAGATTCATCGGCAGACCCCCGTGTCGTGGATCGGGTGGGGCGACCAGCGGTCACCCACTGGATATACACACGAACCACGTACCGGTCGGGTTCACCGGTGGCAGAACATTTTTCCGGAAACGTTCGTGACGAACGAGACACGACGGTGGAGCGTGCAGGAGGTATGAAAACCGACCCGACTCCCTGGCGGCCCGCTCACAACGCCGCGGTCAGCAGTACCTCGTGGTCGTCGTCGGATCGCACGTCGATGCTCACGATCGCGTCGACGGGCAGGCTGGTGGTGGCCGTGGGCCGCACCGTCGTGCCGGCCTCACCGGTCCAGGTGGCCAGTGTGGTGACGACTCCGGAGCGGTCGGTGACGGTCAGCGCGTACCCCTCGGTGTCGGCGCCGTAACGACCGTCGCCGGGCCAGGTGTCCTCGTAGGAGCACTCGACGAAGATGACGGTGCCCCAGGACACCGACGCGACGGATGCGCTCGCGGTGATCGTCGTCGGAACCACGGGGGTGAACACCGCCTCGGTGGTGTTCGCGCGGTCCGGGACGGGCATGGCCGTGACCGGGGCGGGCGGGGTCCGGTCCTGCGTCACCAGCACCCCCACCGGGACGGCGACGGCGATCACGGCGGCCGCCGCCGCGAGGGCCGTCGCCGCTCGCCGGTGCCGTCGGCGCCGCTCTACCGTCCCCACCAGGTGGGTCAGCACACGTGGTGCGGGGGTCTCCGAATCAGCGGGTGCAGCGTTCCCGGGCAGCGTGCCGAACGCCTCTTCCGGTGTGATCAGGGCCAGCAACCCGGGCATGCCCGCCAATTCGGACACGGCCTGCGAGCACTGTGCGCAGTGGGCGAGGTGGGCCTCGTATTCGCGCCGATCGCTCGGGGACATCGCACCGAGTACATATGCGGCGTCCCAGCGGGCGTAGGGATCCTCGTGCGACTCGAAGTCGTCGAACGTCATCGGGTCACCCCCATTTCCTGCAGAGCCAATCGAAGGGCCCGCAATCCGTAGTGCATGCGGGATTTCACCGTTCCCTCCGGTATTCCGAGTTCGTCGGCCATCTGGTGGGTCGACATTCCCCGGTAGTAGCCGAGCACGAGGACCGCACGATGGTCGGGGCTGAGCCGGGCCAGCGCATCACCCATCATCCAGGCGTCGAGTGCGCCGTCCGAGCTGTCCGGGGCGGCGCGTTCGGGCGTGGAGCTCATCCCGATCTCACGCTGGGAGCGGGCGCTGCGGTGCTCGTCGAACACGAGGTTCCTGGCGACCGTGAACAACCACGCCCGGGCCGACGACTCCGACTGGTCCAGCACGTTCGGATGCTTCCAGGCTCGCAGCAGGACCTCTTGCACGATGTCCTCGGCGCGGGCGCGGTCGCCGGTCAGCCGCAGGGCATACCGCCACACCGCGGGGGCATGCTCCTCGTACAGGGCGTGCATCAGCTCGGTCTGGGCATCCGGCATCGGTCACCACCTCTCAGCAGTACACACGGTTCACCCGTGCCTCCGGTTCACCGCGCCACTGAAACACAGGGAAACCCCAGGTGAAACGGGTCGCAGCGGCCGAAAACCCTTGGCCCGTACGCTAGGAGGTGTTCAGTGCCACGGCGGCGTGGACGAGCGCCTGGAACGCCTCGGCGTCGAGCGTGTCGCCCTCGTGGAAATCGATGGCGCGCCGGGTGTTGCCTTCGAGGCTGGAGTTGAAGAGGCCTGACGGGTCGTCCAGCGAGGCGCCCCGGGCGAACGTCACCTTCACCGCATTCTTGTACGTCTCACCGGTGCAGATCATTCCGGCGTGCGACCATACCGGCACCCCTCGCCACTTCCACTCCTCGACGACGTCGGGGTCGGCCTGCGTGACGAGGGCACGGATCCGGGCGAGCGTCTCGCCCCGCCAATCACCCAGCTCCTCGATTCGCGCATCTATCAACTGCGAGGGAGAGTCACCTCCGCCTCCCTCTTCCGAGCCGCTCGTCCGCTTCTTCATGGTGGACTGTCGCTCTCCTTCTGGCTGTCGTCGCTCGCCGGTCACTCGAGTATCCTCGCGGACCGCGCCGATCGCATCGAGATCGCGCCGTGATCGGCTGCCGACCGATTTACCTCTGGCGCGTCGTCGCCGTCCTGGACCAAACTGGAATGGAGGTGAGGAGCACCCCCATGAGCACAGCACGGATTCGACGCGGCATCGTGGCAGGCATCGACGGATCGGACGGCGCGCTGGAGGCGGCGGCGTGGGCTGCATCGGCCGCGAGGCGCTTCGAGGAGCCGCTGCGCCTCGTCCACGTATTACCCAAGCATCCGAATTCCGCGGACGGTCACCCCGAGGGCGATGAGTTCCTCGACGCCGCCGAACGCATCGTCCTGGACGGGCAGCGGGACCTGGAGGTCGAGCGCAGTACCCACCCCGGTCCGCCCGCCCACGCGCTGGTGGAACTGTCCAAGACGGCCCGGATGCTGGTTCTCGGACCCGCGGCCACGAGTGAGATGAAATCGGTGGTCGCCGGTTCCGATGTCGTGCGGGTGTCGAACCGAGCCGAATGTCCGGTGGTCGTCTGGCGCGGCATCCAGGGCCACGAGGTCAGCGAAACCCGCCCCGTCGTGGTGGGTGTGGACGGCAGCGAACTGAGCCACATGGCGGTGGCCCACGCGTTCGAGTTCGCGGCATTCTTCGGCGCGCCCCTCGTCGCGGTGCACACCTGGGCCGAGCACTCCACCCTCGGTGCGTGGTACTCGGAGGAACGTCGCTTCACCGACTGGTCCGATCTAATCCAGCACGAGGAAGCCTGGCTTGCCGAGAGCCTCGCCGGGTGGCGCGAGAAGTACCCGGATGTCGAGGTCACGCGCTGCCTCGAGCGTGGTGGGCCGATGAAGGTGCTCCTCGAATACTCGTTCGGTGCGCAGTTGATCGCCGTCGGCAGCCACGGGCGAAATCCGTTCACCGCGTCGATCGTGGGCTCGACGAGCCAGAGTCTCATCCACCACGCCCGGTGCCCGGTGCTCATCTGCCGAAAAGGCTGAATACCGTCAGCGTCCGTTTCACTCTTTCGATCAGCCTGATTCATATTCACCGTTCGCGGGCCCATTCCCCGGGCACGGCGCGCACCGAATTGCTACGTCAGAAAACTGCTCTGACCTGCCCCAATCCCCAACGCCACGGCGCTGATATCGCAGATTCACACACAGCAGAAAATGCCAAGTGTTTCAATCACGCTAATTCGATTTACTCCAGATTTCGGCAGCGGATTTCGCGTTTATAGTTTCCGGCATGTCGGAGCCACGCTCATATCTCGTCTGCGCGTCACAGCGCAGCGGCAGCACTCTGCTCGTCGAATCTCTTCGCGCCACGACGGTGGCCGGCAACCCCGAGGAGTTCTTCCAATACCTGCCGTCCACCAGTCGATCACCGCAGCCGCGGCAGTGGTTCGAGGGTGTCACCGACGAGGCGGTGCTCTCGCTGCTCGCCCCGCTCGAACCGGGGACCGCCGACACCCGCACCGCGGAGCAGTGGCGCGATCAACTGCTCAGCCTCGGTCGCACCCCCAACGGGGTGTGGGGCGGAAAGCTGATGTGGAACCAGGTGCCGCTCGTCCTCGACCGTGCCGCCGGACTTCCGGACCGGTCCGGTGACGACCTGCGGTCCGCCCTGGACGACATCCTGGGCGGCGACCTCGCCTTCATCCATGTCTACCGGCGTGACGTCGTCGCGCAGGCGGTGTCGATGTGGCGGGCGGTGCAGACTCAGGTGTGGCGCGACGACGCCACCCCACCCGCCCCGCACGACGGCGCCGAGTACCACGCGGGCGGCATCGCCCATCTCGTCCGCATTCTGCGCGATCAAGATGAGCAGTGGCGCAACTGGTTCGAGGTCGAGGGACTCGACCACATCGACATCGGTTTCGACGATCTCGTCGCGGCGCCGCAGGCGACGGCGGCGAAGGTGCTCGTCGAACTCGGCCTCGACGCCGATCTCGCGCCCCCGCCGCCGCTGAAGCGGCAGAGCGACGGCCGCTCCAAGGAGTGGGCCGAGCGGTATCTGTCCGACGCCACCGCGAACGGACTTCCGCTGTGACCGCCGTCGGGGCGCCGCGTGACAGCGCCGCACGGGTGGACGAACTCCGTGCGCTGGAGGCGGAGGCCGTGCACATCATCCGCGAGGTGGTCGCCGAACTCGAGCGACCGGTTCTGCTGTTCTCGGCCGGCAAGGACTCGATCGTGTTGCTGCGGCTGGCGGAGAAGGCGTTCCGGCCGTCCCCGTTGCCGTTTCCCGTCCTGCACGTCGACACCGGGCACAACTTCCCCGAGGTGATCGAGTTCCGCGATCGCCGGCTCGCGCAGGACGGTCACCGGCTGATCGTCGCGTCGGTGCAGGAGTCGATCGACAGGGGCCGCGTCACCGAATCGGGCGGGCCGGGCACGTCCCGGAACCGGCTGCAGACCCGCACCCTGCTCGACGCACTGGAGGAGCACCGTTTCGACGCCGCGTTCGGCGGCGCGCGCCGCGACGAGGAACGGGCCCGCGCGAAGGAGCGGGTGCTCAGCTTCCGCGACGAGTTCGGGCAGTGGGATCCGCGATCGCAGCGGCCCGAGCCGTGGTCGCTGTACAACGGGCGGATCCGCCGCGGTGAGCAGGTCCGCGTGTTCCCGCTGAGCAATTGGACCGAACTCGACATCTGGCGCTACATCGAACTGGAGAACCTCGCGCTGCCGTCGATCTACTTCGCCCACGAGCGGCAGGTGTTCGCGCGCGACGGCATCCTGCTGGGGTTGTCCGAGTACACGCTGCCCACCGAAGACGAACTGGTGCAACGGCTCCGGGTGCGGTATCGCACGGTCGGGGACCTGACGATCACCGGTGCCGTGCGTTCCGACGCCGGCGATGTCGCCGGCGTGATCGAGGAGATCGCCGCGGCCACGGTCTCCGAACGCGGCGAGACCCGGGCCGACGACAGAACTTCCGTTGCCGCGATGGAAGACCGCAAGCGCGAGGGGTACTTCTGATGACCACCACCAGCCGGCCCCGTCAGTTGCTGCGGCTCGCCACCGCGGGCAGCGTCGACGACGGCAAGAGCACTCTGATCGGACGGCTCCTCCACGACACCGGCAGCCTGCCCACCGACCACCTCGAGGCGGTGACGAACGCCGACGGCGAGGCCGACCTCGCCGCCCTGTCCGATGGGCTGCGCGCCGAACGCGAACAGGGCATCACCATCGACGTGGCGTACCGGTTCTTCTCCACACCGACCCGCAGCTTCGTGCTCGCGGACACGCCGGGGCACGAACGGTACACCCGCAACATGTTCACCGGTGCGTCGAACGCCCACGTCGCCGTGCTGCTCGTGGACGCCCGCGCCGGGGTGCTCCGGCAGACCCGACGCCACGCCCGGATCGCCGACCTGCTCGGCGTGCCGCACCTGGTCGCAGTGGTCAACAAGATCGACCTCGTCGACTTCGACGAGACCCGGTTCAAGGAAGTCGAATCCGAACTCGGCCTGCTCGCACAGCGCCTCGGCGGCCGCGACCTCACGGTGATCCCGGTATCCGCCACCCGCGGCGACAACGTCGTCACACGGTCGGATTCGACACCCTGGTACGACGGGCCCACGATCCTCGAGTATCTCGAAGAGGTGGAACTCGCCGCACCGTCCGCCGTCCCGTCCGAACTGCGACTGCCGATCCAGTGGGTGGCGCGGCCCACGGACGACCGGCGCCGCCGCTACACCGGCCGGCTGTCCGCAGGCACCCTGTCCGTCGGCGACGAGGTGGTGGTCCTGCCTGCGGGTTCCCGCAGCACGGTCACCGCCCTCGACACCCTCGATCCCCACCGGTCGGTCGCGGTCGCGCCGCTGTCGGTGTCGTTCGAACTCGCGGACGACCTCGACGTGGCCCGCGGCGACCTCGTCATCAGCGCCGCCGCCGACGCGACCGCACCCGCCCCGGCCCGCGAGATCGACGCGACCGTGTGCTGGCTGAGCGAGACACCGCTGCGGGCGGGCGACCGGGTGGCACTCAAGCACACCTCCCGCACCGTGCGCGCCACGGTTCAGGAATTGCACACCCGGCTCGACCCGGAAACCCTCGAAGAACACGACTCCCCCAGCGAGCTCGCCCTCAACGACATCGGCCGGATCACGCTCCGGACGAGCACGGTCGTGCTCCCCGACCCCTATGCCACCAATCGTGACGCCGGCGCGTTCATCCTCATCGACGAACAGAGCAACGACACCGTCGGCGCCGGAACCGTCGGCGAAGCCCGGGAAGTCGTGCCCGGCGAGCAGACCCGGCACGACATCAAGTGGCACCCGTC
Source organism: Rhodococcus jostii RHA1 (assembly GCF_000014565.1). Classification (NCBI taxonomy): domain Bacteria; kingdom Bacillati; phylum Actinomycetota; class Actinomycetes; order Mycobacteriales; family Nocardiaceae; genus Rhodococcus; species Rhodococcus jostii. The sequence goes on from NC_008268.1 coordinate 1,335,604, forward strand.
GTCGCTGGAACGGGATCGGCGCTGGTCCGCGACCGGGCAGCGGGGCGCCACCATCTGGCTCACCGGGCTGCCGGCGTCCGGGAAGTCGACGGTGGCAGTCGCGCTCGAACGGACCCTCGTCGACGCAGGACGAACCGCGTACCTGCTGGACGGCGACAACGTACGGCACGGCATCTCGGACGACCTCGGGTTCTCCCCCGGCGACCGGGCCGAGAACATCCGCCGCGTCGGTCACCTCACCCGGTTGTTCGCGGACGCCGGGGTGGTCGCCATCGCGTCGATGGTGTCGCCGCTGAGCTCGGACCGTGCGATCGCGCGGGCGCTCAACGAGGCCGCGGGACTGCCGTTTCTCGAGATCCACGTGAGCACCCCGGTCGACGAATGCGAACGGCGTGACCCCAAGGGGCTCTACGCCCGGGCGCGGGCAGGTGAACTCCGCGGCCTCACCGGGATCGATGCGCCGTACGAGGCCCCCGAGAATCCGGATCTCGCGTTCGACACCACCGGCGCCGATCTCGACGATCTCGTCGCGCGGATTCTCGCCGAACTCGCCCGGCACGAGACGCCACCGGCCTAGCGCGCGACGAGCCGCAGGAGTGCCTCGTGGAGTGCGATCCGGTCGTCGAACACACGTCGGCGCGGCCCGTACGCCTGAACCCGGTCGTGCCCACGGCCTGCGACCACCACGACGTCGCCCGGCGCGGCGAGGGTGACAGCGGCGACGATCGCCTCGGCGCGGTCGGGCACGACGAGCACTTCGGCGTCGCCACCACTGCGTGCACCTCGCGCCACGTCCTCGCGCAGACGCTGCGCGTCGTCGGAGCACGGACTCTCGTCGGTGACGATGACCGTGTCGGCGAAACGGGCCGCGGTCGCACCGAGCGGCACCCGCTTGCCGGGGTCGCGCTCACCGGTCGCCCCGACGACGGCGATGACCCGGCCTCGCGTCAGCGAGCGGAGGTACGGAAACAGACGTCGCTGACCGGCCGGGTTGTGCATGTAGTCGACGAACGCGAGGAACGGCTGGCCCGCGTCCACCGCCTCCAGGCGTCCGGGCACCGTATCGGGGCTCTCGATCCCGGCGACCGCCGAGTCGAGGTCCACCCCGCGAACCGCGATGGCGGCGATCGCCGCGAGTGCGTTGTCCACCTGGTGCACTCCGAGTAGCCGGAGCCGCACCGGTTTCCGCGCCCCGGCGCCGTGGAGCGTGAACGACGTGCCGCCCTCGTCCGCGTGCACGGCGGACGCATGGAAGTCGGCCGCCGTCGTCCTCGACGAGAACGTCACGCGGGGCACGGTGACGGTGGCGGCGAGGCGGCGCCCGAATTCGTCGTCGACGCCGACGGCTGCCGCGGCGCAGCGCCCCGGTTCGAACAATCGGGCCTTCGCCGCGAAATACGCGTCCATGTCGGGGTGAAAGTCCAGATGGTCGCGGGCGAGGTTGGTGAACACCCCCACCCGGAACGACGTTCCGTCGATACGGTGCAGAGCGAGACCGTGGCTCGACACCTCCATCGCGACCGCGCCGATCCGATGCTCGGCGAACGCGGCAAGGGTCTGCTGGAGCTCGACGCCTCCGGAGTTGTCCGGGTCGCGGTGCGTGACCCGTTCGGTCCCCGGACGGCGATCCCCGTCATCATGCCGGTGCCGACACCCGCCGCACGCAATCCCGCGTCCAGGAGATACGCGGTGCTGGTCTTCCCGTTCGTCCCCGTCACACCGTAGACGTCGAGTGCCTCGGACGGATTGCCGTACACCCACGCTGCCAACGGACCGAGAGCACGACGCGGATCGTCCACCACGATCGTCGGCAGCACGTCCGACCCGCGGTCGCTGAGCATCGCGACAGCACCGCGCGCCGCGGCCTCGCCCGCGAACTCGATCCCGTGCCGGTGCCGCCCCGGCAGCGCCGCGTACACGTCGCCGGCCCGGACGAGACGAGAGTCCTGGCTGATACCCGTCACCGCTGCCTCGCCGGACCCGGAGAGTGCCGCCGAGCAGTCGAGGCGGCGCACCATCTCGCGCAGCAGCTTCGGCGGAGTGCACCGCGGGCAGTCGACGCTCACGCTTCCAGTGCACCACTGCCGTGCAGGTCGCGAGGACGGAACCGCATCATCCGCCCCTACGTCGCTACACCGCTCCGCGGCACCCCTACCTCGCTACGCCGCTCCGCGGCACCCCTACCTCGCTACGCCGCTCCGCGGCTCGTCGAGAATTCCGCGATCCGAACTGTAGGCCGAACGCACGTCCGGCACACGGTCGAGAGTGGCGAGGTATTCCTCCATCGCCTTCCGGGCGTAGGCCGTCCCCTCTTCCTCGCTCGGGATCGAGTCGCCCGTCGCCCGTCGCCACGTCGCGAGTTCCAGCGCCAACTCGGCCTGCGTCCCGGCGAAGTCCTCGGTGTCGGCCAGGTTGTCGCGCTCGCCGGGGTCGGCGACCAGGTCGTAGAGTTCCCGGCTCGGACGCGGCCGGAGATGCTCGGTGCCCAGCGCCGCACCGGACAGGCTCTTCTCGATGTCGAGGGGCAGATCGAGCCTGGGCCGAGGCGCGTAGTTCTCGATATAGCTGAACCGCTTGGTGCGCACCGCGCGAATGGGATCGAAGCTGTCGTGGAACGTCTTCTCCGTGAACAGGACGTCGCGTGCCGTCGACTTCGACCGGCCCAGCAACTGCCCGGCGTGGGAGACACCCTCCACGGCCGCGGGGATCGGGACGCCGAGCAGTTCGAGAAGGGTGGGAACGAGATCCACCCCGCTGAACAGGTCGTCGTAGACGCGAGGCGACGCCCGCAGCCTCCGCGGTGGGCGGATGATCGTCGCAATTCCGGTGCCCGGCGCATACAGTGTCGACTTCGCACCGGGGAAGGCCTCGCCGTGGTCGGTGAGGAACACGACCCACGTACTCTCGTCGAGCCCCTCGTCGTCCAGCGTCTGCAGCAACCTGCCGACGGCCGCGTCGGCCACCTCGATCGACCCGTGGAATCCGGCCAGATCCTCACGGACCTCCGGCCGGTCGGGCAGGTACGACGGAACGGCGAAACCCTCGGGATCAGCGGGTACATACCTGTCGACCGGGTACGGGCGGTGCGTCTCGAAGAAGCCGGCGGTCAGCAGGAACGGTTGCGGAGGGAACCGCGACAGCCACCGCGACGCCCGATCGGTGACGTATTCGCAGTACGAATTCGTCACGTCGTACTCGTGGAAGCCGAGCCGCTTGGGGTACGCGGTCTCGTGCTGCATCCCGAACAGGGCCGTGTACCAGCCCGCCTCCGCCAGCAGGGACGGCAGCGTGCGGACGTCGTCGTGGTACTGCCAGCCGTGGTGTGCGAGGCCGATCAGCCCGTTGCTGTGCGGGTACCGGCCCGAGAACAGAGCCCCACGCGACGGCGAGCACAGCGGCGCCGCCGCATGCGCGTCCGTCAGCAGCACACCCTCCGCGGCGAGCCGGTCGAGGTTCGGACTACGCACCCCGGACGCGCCGTAACACCCGAGGTGACGGCCCAGATCGTGCCAGTGCACGATCAGAACGTTGTCACGGGCGGGATTCACCGAGGTCGCCACAGTCGCCTCCTACATCGGCGGTGAGTTACAGGGAGACCGGAACTTCGGCCTCCGGGAGTTCGGGAGCCCGCGTGGCCCGCGCGTACACGGTCTCGCCTTCCTGCAGGCCGAGCGCCGCGCTGTCGCCGCGAGTCACCTGCGCGGAGAAGGGCTCACCGGTGGCCTCGTTACGCAGATCCACCCGCACCTCGAACCCCAGGTGCACCACTCGCTCGACGGTCGCCCGGGTGACGCCGAGCGATTCGGCCGTGCCGGCCTCCTGCGCGAGGGCGAGGTCGGGATCGCGGCCGAGGCGGATGTCGTGCGGTCGAACCAGCTGACCGTTGAGCTTGGCCACCGACCCGAGGAACGACATCACGAAATCGTTGTGGGGGCGGTCGTAGAGGTCCTCCGGTTCACCGATCTGCTCGATCCGGCCCTTGTTGAGGACCGCGATCCGGTCGGCGACGTCGAGCGCCTCCTCCTGGTCGTGGGTGACCAGCACGGTGGTCACGTGCACCTCGTCGTGCAACCGGCGCAGCCAGGTGCGCAGGTCCGTGCGGACCTTCGCGTCGAGCGCGCCGAACGGCTCGTCGAGGAGAAGCACCTTAGGGTCCACGGCCAGGGCCCGCGCGAGCGCCATCCGCTGACGCTGACCGCCCGACAGTTGCGCCGGATAACGGTGCTGAAAGCCGTCGAGGCCGACGATCTCGAGAAGCTCGTTGACCTTCTTGTCGATCTCCGGCTTGGGCCGCTTGCGGATCTTCAGGCCGAACGCGACGTTGTCGCGCACCGTCATGTGCTTGAACGCCGCGTAGTGCTGGAACACGAAGCCGATGTCCCGCTTCTGCGGGGAGATGTCGGTGACGTCGTTCCCGCCGATCACGACGGTGCCGGAGTCGAGGGACTCCAGTCCGGCGATGGATCGGAGCAGCGTCGACTTGCCCGAACCACTGGGCCCGAGGAGCGCGGTCAGCGAACCCGAGGGGATGTCGATCGTGACGTCGTCGAGAGCAGCAAAGGACCCGTAGTTCTTCCGGGCGCCGGTCACGGTAATCATGTGGTGCTCCTCTTGCGGTCGAGCAGAGTCATCAGAAGCAGGGTGATCAGCGCAATGCCCATCAGCAGGGTGGCTGCGGAGTACGCACCGAACGTGTTGTGGTCGTCGATGTAGCGCGAGTGCACGAGCAGGGTCAGGGTCTGCGACACACCGGGGAAGCCCGAGGACACCATGATCACCGCACCGAACTCGCCCAGCGAGCGGGCGACGGTCAGGACCACACCGTAGGTGAGGCCCCAGCGGATGGCGGGCAGTGTGATCAGCCAGAACGTCTGCCAGCGGCTCGCACCGAGCGTCGCGGCGGCCTGTTCCTGCTCCTCGCCGATCTCGTGCAGGACGGGCTCCACCTCCCGCACGACGAACGGCAACGTCACGAAGAGGGTGGCGATGACCATGCCGGGAAGCCCGAAGATCACCTTGAACCCCAGCGATTCGAGCCCGCCGAACCAGCCGTTGGCACCCCACAGCAGGATCAGCGACACGCCGACCACGATGGGCGAGACGGCGAACGGTAGGTCGACCACCGCCTGCACCAGGCCGCGGCCGGGGAAGCGGCCCCGGACCAGCGCGAGGGCGGTGACGATCCCGAACACCACGTTGACCGGGACGACGATGGCCACGATCAGCAGGGACAGGTTGAGTGCGGAGATCGCGGCGGGGGTGCTGATCGACTCGATGAAGGCGCCGATCCCTTTCTCGAACGTGCGGAACAGGATGATGACGATAGGCACCACCAGCAAGCCGAACAGATAGAGCAGCGCGACTGCGCGCAGGGTGATCCGGGTGGACCCAGAGAGCTTCATTCCGCCTGCTCCTCACGACGCTGCCCCCGGCTGGCGAAGACCCGGAGGGCGAACAACGTCACGAACGCGATGGCCAGGAGAGCCACCGACACGGCCGCCGCGGCGGCCGGCCGATCGATTTCGATCTGCTGTTGAATGTACTGGGAAGCGACCTGGGTCTCTCGGGGAATGTTTCCGCCGATCAGGACGACCGACCCGTACTCGCCGATCGCGCGGGCGAATGCGAGCCCCGCGCCGCTGACGATGGCCGGGGTCAGGGTGGGCAGCACGACGCTCCGGAAGATCGTCCAGTTGTCCGCGCCGAGCGAGGCCGCGGCCTCCTCGACTTCCCTGTCCACCTCGATCAGCACCGGCTGCACCGAGCGGACCACGAACGGCAGCGTCACGAATGCCAATGCAACGATCAGACCGGGCTGCGTCGCGTTGAGGTGGACCCCGATCGGGCTCTCCGGGCCGTACAGCGACAGCAGCACGATGCTGGCCACGATGGTCGGCAACGCGAACGGCAGGTCGATAAGTGCGTTGACGGCCCGCTTGCCGGGGAATTCGTCGCGCACCAACACCCACGCGATGAGCGTGCCCATGATCACGTTGATCACGGCCACCACCACCGACACCACGACGGTGACGCGCAGGGACGCCACCGCCACGGGCGAGGTGATCGCGTCCACGAAGCCGCCGATTCCGTCGCCGAACGAGGCGACGGTGAGCGCGGCGAGTGGCAGGACCACGATGATGCTCAGCCAGAGCGTCGCGATGCCGATGCCGAGCGGTCCCACCGCACCGGTGACCCGGGCGACCTTCTTGCGCGTAGGCGGAACGGGCGGAGGCGGCACCGTGATGCCGCGTCCGCCCGTCGCCGTCGTCGTGTCGCTCACGTCGGTCTTACTTGGTTGCGTTGTCGTAGATCACTGCGATGGACCCGGTGTCCTTGGCGAACACCTCGGAGTCGACCTTGGACCAGCCGCCGAGATCGGCGATCGTCCACAGCTTGGCCGGTTCGGGGAACTTGTCGGCGAACTCCGTGGCCACCGCGGGATCGACCGGGCGGAATCCGGCCTCGCCCCACAGCTTCTGGCCCTCGGTGGTGTAGAGGAAGTCCTTGAACGCGTTGGCCTTCTCCAGGTTCTTGCTGTTCGAGAGCACCGCGACCGGGTTCTCGATCTTGAACGTGGTCGGCGGGGTCACGTGCTCGACGGGGTCACCGTTGCCCTCGATGAACAGCGCCTCGTTCTCGTAGCTGAGCAGCACGTCACCGGTGCCCTGCAGGAACGCCTCCGACGCCTCGCGGCCCGACTTCGGCTGAATCTTCACGTGGTCGTTCACCAGCGAGGTGATGTAGGCCAGACCGGCGTCCGGGTCCTGACCGCCGTTGCTCTTCGCCGCGTACGGTGCGAGCAGGTTCCACTTTGCGGATCCGGAGCTGAACGGGTTGGGGGTCACGACCTCGACGCCGGGACGCAACAGGTCGTCCCAGTCGCGGATGTTCTTCGGGTTGCCCTCGCGCACGACGATGGTGACGACCGAACCGAACGGAATCCCGTTGTAGGCGTCCTGGTTCCAGCTCTTGTCCACCAGGCCGGCGTCGACGAGGCGGGTGATGTCGGGTTCGACCGAGAAGTTGACGAAGTCGGCCTCGGCGCCGTCCTTGACCTTGCGGGACTGGTCACCGGAGGCACCGTAGGACGGCTGGAAGGCCACGCCCTTGCCCTCGTCGGTGGCGTTGAACGCGGGGATCAGCTTGTCGAATCCCGGCTTCGGCACGGCGTACGCGTACAGGTTGATGGTGCCCGCGCTGCCGTCGGCACCGGCCGAGTCGCCGCCGGCGGTGTCGCTGGCGCCTCCGCTGCACGCGGTCAGCGCCACAGCTCCGAGCGTCACGAGGGCCGTGAGAAGACTACGAGAACGGCGTTTCATGGGAGAAACCTTCCTGGGGATCTGTCGCAGAGGGGTGGTGCGAAAAACGTGGGAGGTGGTGCGGGAGGAAGAACGCAGGGATCGCCCGAGCGGAATCAGGAATGCGAACGAAAATCAGCAGCGCGAGACCGGTCGAGCGTGCACGGTGTCACCCGCGCGCATTTCTGTGTGCGAGGAGAAATCAACAACAGTCGATGTCGGCGACTGCGAGCATGCCGACAGCGATCAACGCCAATTCATGGCGGACCTGGTGTACAGCGGCTTCAGACACGCCGTGGACTGTAGCAGAGGCTGAACCAACCGCCCACATCGAACGGGATTTACCGGGTGAGCAGCCAGGCGACGATGACGAGGACGAGCAGCGCGAGCAGCGCGAGTGTGACGCGTGAGCGCGGCATCAGGGTTCCTCCACCTTCGAGACATCCCGCCTGAGCAGGACGAAGACTGCGGCCAGGCCACGATCGAGCAGCCACGCCAGTCCCCGGCACACCGGCACCATCACCAGCAGCACGAGGGCGACCTGCGGAACGAACGGGAGCCCGGCGATCCACAGCTCGAAGCCGTCCCACCAACTCGCCATCCGGTCCACCGTGCCACCCTATCGTTCGCCGGCACGTGGTCGGCGCACAGGTGGACGCCGCGACGACGACGGCCGATGATGAACAGATGGTGTCTCTCGATGCGCACTCGGACGACCAGCCCCGCTCTGCCGCGCATCGCCACCGTCGCGCGTTTCCGCCGATCGACGATTACGCATTCCTGTCGGACTGCGAGACCACGTGCCTGATCGCCCGGAACGGGGCGGTCGAGTGGATGTGCATCCCCCGGCCCGACTCCCCCAGCGTCTTCGGCGCCATCCTCGACCGCAGCGCCGGCCACTTCCGGATCGCACCGTACGGGCAGAACGTGCCCGCCGCCCGCCGCTACCTGCCGGGCGGACTGATCGTCGAAACGACGTGGCAGACCGAAACGGGGTGGCTCATCGTCCGCGACGCACTCGTGCTCGGCCCGTGGCACAACGTGGAGCAGCGGTCCCGCTCCCATCGCCGCACCCCCACGGACTGGGATGCCGAACACGTCCTGCTGCGGACCGTCAAATGCGTGAACGGCACCGTGGATCTCGAGATGAGCTGCGAGCCCGCGTTCGACTACCACCGCGGCGACGCGGTGTGGGAGTACACGGGCAAGGTCTACGAGGAAGCCACCGCCACCTGCAAGTCGAGTGGTGCGGGCGACCACCCCACACTCCGGCTGACCAGCAACATGAAGCTCGGGCTGGAAGGGCGCGAGGCCCGGGCCCGGACCCGGATGGTCGCGGACGACAACGTGTTCGTCGCACTGTCCTGGTCGCACATGCCTGCACCGCAGACCTATGACGAGGCTGCCGAGAAGATGTGGCAGACGGCGAAGTTCTGGCGGGAATGGATCACGACCGGCCGCTTCCCCGACCACAAGTGGCGTGGCTACCTGCAGCGCAGCGCCCTGGCGCTGAAGGGGTTGGCGTACGCCCCCACCGGCGCGCTGCTCGCCGCGTCGACCACGTCGCTTCCGGAAACCCCCGGGGGTGAACGAAATTGGGACTACCGCTACGCATGGGTGCGCGATTCGACATTCGCACTGTGGGGGCTGTACAGCCTCGGACTCGACCGGGAGGCCGACGACTTCTTCGCGTTCCTCTACGACGTGTCCAGTGCCGACGACGGCAAGTACCGGCCGCTGCAGGTGATGTACGGCGTCGGCGGCGAGCGGACCCTCGTCGAGGAGGAGCTGCCGCACCTGTCCGGCTATGACGGCGCGCGTCCGGTGCGGATCGGAAACGGTGCGTACGACCAGGACCAGCACGACATCTGGGGAACGATCCTCGATTCCGTGTACCTGCACGTGCGATCGCGCGAGCGGGTGCCGGAGACGCTGTGGCCGATGCTCAAACGTCAGGTCGAGGAGGCGATCGAGCACTGGCAGCTCCCCGACCGCGGCATCTGGGAGGTGCGCGGCGAGCCGCAGCACTTCACGTCGTCGAAGATCATGTGCTGGGTGGCGCTCGACCGGGGCGCGAAACTCGCCGAGCAGCAGGGGGAGACGAGTTACGCGGACCGGTGGGCCGACCTCGCCGACGAGATCAAGGCCGACATTCTCGAGCACGGCGTCGACGCACGCGGAGTCCTCACCCAGCGATACGGCAGCGACGAGCTCGACGCCTCACTCCTCCTCGCTCCGCTCTTGCGGTTCCTGCCCTCGGACGACCCGCGCATCCGCGCCACCGTGCTCGCCATTGCGGACGAGCTGACCGAGGGCGGGCTGGTGCTGCGTTACCGGGTGGAGACCACGGACGACGGGCTCACGGGCAAGGAGGGCACGTTCACGATCTGTTCGTTCTGGCTCGTGTCGGCGCTCGTGGAGATCGGCGAACTCGACCGCGCGAAGCGCCTGTGCGAGCGGCTCCTCGGGTTCGCCAGCCCCCTCGAGTTGTACGCGGAGGAGATCGATCCCGAGTCGGGTCGGCACCTGGGTAACTTCCCGCAGGCGTTCACCCATCTGGCGTTGATCAACGCGGTCGTCCACGTCATCCGCGCCGAGGAGGCCGCGGCGAGCGGCTTCCACCCTGCCCACTACACGGTGTGATCCGGCCGAGGAACTGCGACTCCGGACTACTCCGCGAAACGGTGCAGCAACCGCTCCGCGTCGGCGGCGATCTGCCGCACCACGACACCCGCCGGCCGCTCCGATGTGACGAGACCCGCCGCCTCCCCGGCGTACACGACACCGAGGTCGGGATTCGCGGGGTCGTAGGCGGTGGCGAGTTCGGTGTCGGAGGCGTGCACACCGTGCCAGCGGGACGTGAACGCGTTGCTCAGGGCCCGGCCGCCCCACCGGGCCGGCCACGGCTGGCTGCGCGCCTGGTCGAACACCGACGTGTACACGGTGTCCGCGCTGCCCGCCGCGATCAGCCTGCCGCGGGCGTACTCCGGTCCGATGGTCTCGGGGCTGGCCAGCAGCGCGGTCCCGATCATGGCGCCCTCCGCGCCGGCGGCGAGAACGGCGGCGAGACCGCGGCCGGTCGCGATGCCGCCCGCGGCCAGCACGGGCAGCGCGGTGGCGTCCAGGATCTCCTGCAGCAGGGGCAGCGTCCCGATCCGGCCGGTGTGGCCGCCCGCCTCGCCGCCCTGGGCGATGACGAAGTCGACGCCCGCCGCCTCCACGACCCGCAGATCGTCGATCGTGTTCACCTGCGACACCACGAGCGCCCCGGTAGCGTGCACCCGCTCCACATAGGGCGCGGGATCGCCGAACGACAGCGACACGATCGGTGGGTTCTCGGCCAGCGCGGCGTCGAGCAGAGCGTCGTCGTCGTCGAGCGCCCAGGTCATCAACCCGATGCCGAAGGCGTCGCCGCCGATGCTCCGCGCGACCGCCGTCTCCTTCGCCACCCACTCCGGGGTGGCGTAGCGCGCCGCGCCGAGCAGGCCGAGCCCGCCCGCCTTCGACACCTCGCCGACGAGGGCCCCGCCGGCCCGTCCGCCCATCGGGGCGCCGAAGATCGGCACCTCGATTCCCAGTGTCCGGGTGAGCCAGGTTTCGAGGGCCACGTGCCGCACCTACTTTCGATCAGTCGTCGACGGAGCAGAACAACCGAGCGGTCGCGCGCTACTTCTTCGGCTTGTCCCCGACCGATTCGGACGACAACGCGGCCACGAAGGCTTCCTGCGGAACCTCGACCCGGCCGATCGTCTTCATCCGCTTCTTGCCTTCCTTCTGCTTCTCGAGCAGCTTGCGCTTACGGCTGATGTCGCCGCCGTAGCACTTGGCGAGCACGTCCTTGCGGATCGCGCGGATGTTCTCACGCGAGATGATCTTCGAGCCGATCGCCGCCTGGATCGGCACCTCGAACTGCTGCCGGGGAATCAGCTCACGCAGCTTCGACGTCATCCGCCCGCCGTACGCGCCGGCCGCAGATCGGTGCACGATCGAGGAGAACGCGTCGACGGCCTCACCCTGCAGCAGGATGTCCACCTTCACCAGATCGGCCTGCTGCTCGCCTGACTCCTCGTAGTCGAGGCTGGCGTATCCCTTGGTCCGCGACTTCAGGGCGTCGAAGAAGTCGAACATGATCTCGCCCATGGGCATCTCGTAGCGCAGCTCGACCCGGGTTTCGGACAGGTAGTCCATGCCGCCGAGTTCGCCGCGCCGGTTCTGGCAGAGCTCCATGATCGCGCCGATGAACTCGCTCGGCGCGATGATGGTGCACTTCACCATCGGCTCGTAGACCTCGCGGATCTTGCCCTCCGGCCAGTACGACGGGTTGGTGACGACGTGCTCGGAGCCGTCCTCCATCACCACCCGGTACACCACGTTCGGCGACGTCGAGATCAGTTCGAGCCCGAATTCGCGCTCGAGGCGGTCGCGGGTGATCTCCATGTGCAGCAGTCCGAGGAATCCGCAGCGGAACCCGAATCCGAGCGCTACCGACGTCTCCGGCTCGTAGGCCAGGGCGGCGTCGTTGAGACGCAACTTGTCCAGGGCGTCGCGCAGCACCGGGTAGTCCGAACCGTCGAGCGGGTAGAGGCCGGAGTAGACCATCGGCTTGGGGTCGCGGTATCCCACGAGGGGTTCGGTCGCACCGCCGCGCGCCGCGGTGACCGTGTCGCCGACTCGCGACTGCCGGACGTCCTTCACACCGGTGATGAGGTACCCCACCTCGCCGACGCCGAGGCCGATACTGGCCTTCGGTTCGGGCGAGATGATGCCGACCTCGATCAGATCGTGGGTGGTGCCCGTCGACATCATGGTGATCTTCTCGCGCGGCGAGATCCGGCCGTCCACGACGCGCACGTAGGTGACGACGCCGCGGTAGGCGTCGTACACCGAGTCGAAGATCATGGCGCGCGCCGGACCGTCCGGGTCGCCGACGGGGGCGGGGACCTGCCGCACGACCTCGTCGAGCAGTTCCTTCACCCCGATGCCGGTCTTGCCGGACACGCGCAGCACGTCACCCGGCTCGCACCCCGTGATGTGTGCGATCTCCTCGGCGTATCGGTCCGGGTCGGCGGCGGGCAGGTCGATCTTGTTGAGCACCGGGATGATGGTGAGGTCCTTCTCCATCGCCAGGTACAGGTTGGCGAGCGTCTGGGCCTCGATGCCCTGCGCGGCATCCACCAGCAGGACCGCACCCTCGCAGGCCTCGAGTGCGCGGGAGACCTCGTACGTGAAGTCGACGTGCCCGGGGGTGTCGATGAGGTGGATGACGAACTCCTCGTCGCCCACCTTCCACGGCAGCCGGACGTTCTGCGCCTTGATCGTGATGCCGCGCTCGCGCTCGATGTCCATGCGGTCGAGGTACTGGGCGCGCATCTGCCGCTCCTCGACCACACCGGTGAGCTGAAGCATGCGGTCGGCCAGGGTCGACTTGCCGTGATCGATGTGCGCGATGATGCAGAAATTCCGGATCCGGGCAGGATCCGTGAACGTCTTGTCGGCGAAGCTGCTGATGGGGGACCCCTTACCTGGACCGGCACCGGCCCGGTTCCGGGCCACTGTCACCTGTCAGGATATCCAAGCCACCGCGTTGCGGCTGCCGCGGCATACACGCACTAAGCTCGGCGGCCATGGCGAGCACGTGGAGCAGCATCGGGAAGACGTTGGGCCGACTTGCACGCGACAAGGGCCCGCAGCTGATCCAGGCGCTGCAGAAGTCCGGCGCGCTGGACCGCGCGGCCGGTGTCCTGACCGGGTCGACGGCCTCCGCGCCGAAGCCGGCCCCGGGCCGACCGGTCACCGCGAATTCCGCCCCGACCGCCCATCGGGCCCGGAAGGTGGAGTACTCCCCCGACCTGGACGGTCGCGCGGATCCGGGCGAAATCGTCTGGACGTGGGTGGCGTACGAGGAGGATCCGAGCCAGGGCAAGGACCGGCCCGTGCTCGTCGTCGGACGTGACGGCGACACCCTGCTCGGGTTGATGCTGTCCTCGCAGAGCAAGCACGACGGCGACCGGGACTGGATCGCGGTCGGCTCGGGGGCGTGGGATGCGGAGGGCCGTCCGAGCTGGATCCGGCTGGACCGGGTGCTGGACGTGCCGGAGGCGGGGATCCGCCGCGAGGGCGCCGTGATGGCCCGGGACAAGTTCGAGATCGTGGCGCGGCGACTGCGGGCGGACTTCAGCTGGCAGTGACGCCGTCACCGGCGCAGATCGTCGGCGATCATCTCGGCGATCGCGGTCATCGCGAGCGCGTTGGGATGCGCCGGTTCCGCGGGTGACTGCGGCAGGATGCCCTCGAACCACCGCTGCCCCGCCGGCGCGCAGGCGTCGTGCCCACCGTCCACGGCGGCCTTCGCGATGTCGATGTAGTGCACGCCGTATCTGGCCGCGGCGTCGACGTAGATCTGGTTGAAGCGGGCGAAGTATCGCTCGAGCCAGACCGCGTCCGCGTCGGACACGGGCAGGTTCGGCCAGCAGCCACGCCGTCCGACGGAACCGCCGTGCCCGATCAGATAGACCTCGGCGTTCGGTGCCTTCGCGACAATCGCGGCCACCACGGCGTCGACCTGGGGCGCCATCGTCGCGATCCCCTCGACCGCCAGTCGCTCCGCCCGTGGGTTGTCGCGGCAACCGGCATCCGCGCCGGGAACGACAGCGGCGCAGCGCACCGACACGGGCAGGTGATTGGAACCGCCCCCGCCGATGCTGAGCGTCACGACGTCGGTGTCCGGACGGAGCGCCTCGATCTGCGGCGGAGCGACCCTCGTCCCCACGAACTGCGGGGTGCTGATCACGTGGGCGGGTTTCGCGGCGGAGCAGGTGACGTCGGTGACGGTGGCCGCGCCGATCAGCCGCGCCAGCTTCGCCGGGTAGTTCAGGTCCGGTGATCGCAGGCACAGGTCGCCGTGCTCGGTGAATTCGATGAGCGGCCCGGCCGCCCGGGAGTCGCCGAGGGCCACGTAGGCCGGTCCCGGCCGCGGTGCGTCCTCGGCGGTCGCGGTCGCGGGGACCGCCCCGGTGAGCGCGAGAACGACGCACGCGAGAAGTGCGGCTCGCAGGTCGCGCCGGGCCGGGACGGGTCGGCCGGGCGTCAGCTCTGCAGTCGGTCGTACCGGCCGAACAGCGACCGGTAGACCAGCGCTCCTACCGCGCCGCCGATCAACGGGAACACGATGAACAGCCACACCTGGGCGAGCGCGCCGTTCTGGTAGGGCGCGACGGCGAGGCTGCGGGCGGGGTTGACGGACGTGTTGTCGATCGGGATCGACACGAGGTGGATCACGGCGAGCGTGAAACCGATGGAGACACCGGCGAGGGGGACGTCGGAGATCTGGTCGGTGGAGGCGAGGACCACGAACACGAGCAGCGCGGTGAGCAGGACTTCGACGATCATCGCCGCGCCGATGCCGTAACCGTTCTCGATGACCCCGCCGAGCGGTCCCTTGATGGCGGACGGGCTGTGGGCGCCCCAGCCGTTGGCGCCGAGACCGTCGTCGGCCCGGTTGTACGAGGGCAGGCTCTGCGCGATCGCGTACACCACCACACCGGCGACGAGACCGCCGATGACCTGGGCGACGACGTACAACCCCGCCTTCACGACGGACAACCGGCCGAGAGCGAGGTGTCCGACCGTGACGGCCGGGTTGACGTGGCAGCCCGAGATGGGGCCGATGGCGTAGACGAGGAAGAGGAGCGTCAGTCCGAATGCCAGTGCCACACCGAGGTTCCCGACCTTGGCTCCGGCGAAGACCGCCGTACCCACCGCCGCGAAGACCAGTACGAACGTTCCGACCGCCTCAGCTACGTATTTCTTGAGATCCGAGATCGGTTCGACTTCTACGTATTCCTGTGCGGTTGGAGACATTGAACCCACCTTCGTCGAAATGGATCGTTAGTCCTGCTTTCCACAGATAGATCTGGCTGGCACTTTACGCCAGGCGTGTGATCTCCACGACGACTTCGAGATCTGTCGCGCGGCCCCCGGAGAAGATGCCCTTGAGCGGTGGAACGTCCGCGTAGTCCCGTCCGATACCCACCGACACGTGCTGTTCGTTCACCGCGACGGCGTTGGTGGGGTCGTATCCCCACCACGCACCGGTCCACGCCTCGACCCACGCGTGACTCTCCCCCGCCACCGTGTCGTCCACCGCCGCATCGGGTTTCGGGTGCAGATAGCCGGATACGTAGCGACTCGGAATTCCCATGCTGCGCAGAAGAACCAGCGTCAGGTGCGCGTAGTCCTGGCACACACCCTGCCGTTCGGCCCAGGCGTCGACCGCGGACGTGTGGACGCCCGTCGTGCCCGGAACGTAATCCATCTCCCGATGCACCCAGTCCGCCGCCGCGACAACGGCTTCGTCGGGGGTGCGGCCCTTGCGGAGGTCTCGGGCGATGGTGTCGAGCTTGCGGCTGCGCGGCACGAACGTGGTGTTGCTCAGCTGTTCGTTGAACCGGTCGGTGAGCGGAGGGCTGGCCAGCTCGTCCCAGTCCACCTTCTCCTCCGGCTCCCAGAACGGTTCGGTCTCGACCACGGACAGCCCGGTGACTTCGAGTTCCTTGTGCGGCGCATGGAGATCGAACGCGGTGACGGCGGTGCCCCAATAGTCGGTGTAGCGGTACGACCGCGTCGCCGGCGTCGTCTCCACCCGGTTCAGGATCACCGTCTGCCTGCTGTCACCGCGAGGGGTGAGTCGCGCCTCGTTGTACGAGGACGTGACCGGTGCGTCGTAGGCATACCCCGTGGTGTGCACGACTCTCATACGCCAGCTCACAGTTCTCCCTCCACGACGGCTTCGCCGCCGACGGCCCGTGCATCGGTCCACGCCACCCACGGCGCGGCGTGAAAATACTGCAGCGCGATGGCTTCTCCGAGCTCGCGGCAGGTTTCCTGCAACCCCGCGAGCCGATCCTGGAGATCCTCGAGGAGCACGCCGGGCGGCAGGAATTCGAGTTCGCTGCGGGCCCTGCCGAGGAGGCGCTGCGCCTCGGCTCTCGGCCCGACGCGACTGTCGGGCTGGTGGTCGAGCTCGGCGAGACACAACTCCGCCTGCCGGATGGCGTGGAAGACCGACCGCGGAAACAGCCGGTCCAGCAGGATGAACTCGACCACCCGGTTGGCGTCCAGCGCGCCGCGGTACGTGCGCAGGTAGGTGTCGTGAGCTCCCGCGGAACGCAGCACCGTCACCCACGCCGGCGAAGATGGGCGGTCGCCCGCACGGGACAACAACATCCGCGCGAGCATGTCGACGCGCTCGATCGAGCGGCCGAGCAGCAGGAAGCGGTATCCGTCGTCGCGGCTCATCGTCGAATCGGCCAGACCCGCGAACATCGCCGCACGTTCCTCCACGTACCGGAAGAACTCGTGCGGCCCGAGACGCTTGGACGCCCGTTCCCGTTCGGCGAGGCCGTTGTACGTGGTGTTGAGGCACTCCCACATCTCGCTCGACGTGACCTCCCGGGCGCCCCGGGCGTTCTCGCGGGCGCTGGCGAGCGAGTCGATGATCGAGCCCACCTGGTTGCGGCTGAACGCCACCAGTTCCGTCACCGACCGGACGTCGAGCTGCGTGTCGGGCGCTTCGATGCCGAGCACCCGCAGCAGCAACCGGGACGTGCGGTCGGGGTCCACCGAGGCGTCGTCGAGCAACTGGTGCACGGCGACGTCGAGAATGCGGGCCATGTCGTCTGCCCGCTCGACGTACCGGCCGATCCAGTACAGCGATTCCGCGTTTCTCGCCAGCATCAGCGACCACCTCCCTGGCCCTGTTGTTGCTGCTGCTGCTGTTGTTGCTGCTGTTGTAGTTGAGTCGTGCTGAGTTCGGGCCCCTGCTCGGCCTCGGCGGACTGTGCCGGCTCGGTCACGAGCTCCTCACCGGCGAGTTCCCGCTCCTCGTCGGAGCTCCGGCTCGCGAGCACCCACGTGTCCTTGCTGCCGCCGCCCTGGCTGGAGTTCACGACGAGGGACCCCTCGGGCAGGGCCACCCGGGTGAGCCCGCCCGGCAGCACCCACACGTCGTCACCGTCGTTGACCGCGAAGGGCCGCAGATCGACGTGCCGGGGCACCAGTTCGTCCCCGACCTTGGTTGGCACCGTGGACAGCTGGACGACGGGCTGCGCGATCCACCCGCGCGGGTCGGCCTTGATCTTCCGGGCAATCGTGTTCAGTTCCTTGGGTGACGCGTCGGGTCCGAAGACGATGCCGTAACCGCCGGACCCCTCCACCGGTTTGATCACCAGTTCGTCGACTCGGTCCAGGACCTCCTCGCACTCCTCGTCGAGCCAGCACCGGAACGTGTCGACGTTCGCGAGCAACGGCTTCTCGCCGAGGTAGTAGTCGATGATCTGCGGGACGTACGTGTAGACGAGTTTGTCGTCGCCGACCCCGTTCCCGACGGCACTCGAGATGACGACGTTGCCCGCCCGGGCCGCGTTCAGGACGCCGGCCACCCCGAGCACGGAGTCCGGCCGGAAGTGCATGGGGTCGAGGTAGTCGTCGTCGATACGGCGGTAGATGACGTCGACCTGGCGTTCGCCCTCGGTCGTGCGCATGTAGACCATGTTGTCGCGGCAGAACAGGTCGCGGCCCTCGACCAGTTCGACACCCATCTGGCGCGCGAGCAGCGAATGCTCGAAGTACGCCGAGTTCGCGACACCGGGTGTCAGCACCACGACGGTCGGGTCGGCCTCGTTGAGGGCGGCGGATGCGCGCAGCGCCCGCAGGAGATGGGAGGCGTAGTCGCCCACGGACCGCACGCGGTGCGACATGAACAGGTCGGGGAACACCCGCGCCATCGTGCGGCGGTTCTCCATGACGTAGGACACCCCCGACGGCGAACGCAGGTTGTCCTCGAGTACGCGGAACACCCCGTTCTCGTCGCGGACGAGGTCGATGCCGGCGACGTGGATCCGCACCCCGTTCGGCGGGACGATCCCCGACGCCTCCCGGTGGAAGTGCTCGCACGAGGTGACCAACCGCTTCGGCAGCACGTGGTCACGCAGGATGCGCTGCTCCCCGTACACGTCGTCGAGGAACATCTCGAGCGCCTGCACGCGCTGCTTGATGCCCTTCTCGAGACGCGTCCACTCGGCAGCCGCGATCACCCGGGGGACCAGATCGAGCGGGAAGGGCCGCTCCTGACCGGACAGCGAGAACGTCACGCCCTGGTCGATGAACGCCCTGCCCAGAGCGTCGGATCGGGCGGCGAGGTCGGCTCGGTCCGCGGGCTCGAGCGCCTTGAAGACGCCTTTGTACGGCGGGCGGACGGTGCCGTCGCGGTCGAACATCTCGTCGAACGCCAGCCCGTAACGCCCGACGTCGGTGTACCCGTCGAACACGTGGGCGGGTTCCGCGGGCTTGCGCGGCCGGGCGGTCACCCGCGTCCGCGGCTGGGTTCCCGATGCCTTCGCACCCGCCTGCGTGCTTCCCCCCGATTTCCGGACGGGGGCTTTCGAGATTGCCGACGATTTCGTTACTGTTGACGACTTCGATGCTGGGGGCGTCATCCCAGACATGCTGCTACATGTACACCCGTTCAGCAGCACAGCCGCAGGATTTCCCGGCGCGTCCGGCGCCGGTTTGAGATCGGACACCGATCACTGGTAATCTCGCCTGTCGGTGCATATGTGTGCGCCCAGAGCTTTCTCGACCGTAACCAGCTTAAGACGACAGGATTTTACGCGTGGCCAACATCAAGTCCCAGGTGAAGCGGATCCGTACCAACGAGGCGGCCCGACTCCGTAACCAGTCGGTGAAGTCCTCGCTGCGCACGGCGATCCGCTCGTTCCGCGAGGCTGCGGCGGCCGGTGACAAGGACAAGGCCAACGAGCTCCTCGTCGCCACCAGCCGCAAGCTCGACAAGGCAGCCAGCAAGGGCGTCATTCACGCCAACCAGGCTGCAAACAAGAAGTCTGCTCTCGCGCAGGCCATCAACAAGATCTGACGGTTCTTCCGTCGTAGGCTCTCCAACAGCCGCTCGATCCTCGGATCGAGCGGCTGTTGTCGTGTCTCCGTCAGACCTGGCGTAGCCGGGAGACGCGTCCGACGGCACTCTCGACGGCGTAGTCCGCGTCGGCCGCCGCACCCTTGACGTCGGCGTTCAGGGACGCCACGATGCGCAGCGCCTCCCCCACCGATGTGGGTGTCCATCCCTTCGCGAGGGCTTGCGCCTTCTTGATCTTCCAGGGTGGCATGCCGAGTTCCGACGCCATCCGGAACGGGTCTCCCCGTCCCGCCGGGGCCACCCGGGCGATCGAGTGCACCGCATCGGCCAGCGCGTCGGCCAGCAGCACGTGGGGTACGCCCCGCAGCATCGCCCAGCGCAGCGCCTCGATCGCGCCCGCGGTGTCGCCGGCGACGGCCTTGTCCGCGACGTCGAAACCACTGACCTCGGCCTTGCCCGAGTAGTACCGCTGAACGGCGGCGACATCGATTTTTCCGCCGGTGTCTGCGGTGAGCTGCGAGCACGCAGCGGCCAGTTCGCGCAGATTCGAACCGACCCCCTCGAACACGCTCTGCACCACTTCCGGCGACACCCGGACCCCGAGGGTGCGGAACTCGCCGCGGATGAACCCGATGAGGTCGCCGGACTTCAGTTTGGCGCACGGGTGCACCACGGCTCCGAGTTTCTCCAGCGCCCCGGTCATCGCTTTCGCACGTCCGCCGCCCGAGTGCAGGACGACGAGGACGACACCCGGAGGCGGGTCGCCGGCTGCGTCCAGGATCAGTGCCACGGCGTCCTTGCCTGCCTCGGCCGCGGCCTCGAGCACCACCACGCGGTCTTCGGCGAACAGGGAGGGGCTGAGCAGTTCGGCGAGTTCGGCCGCCCCCGCATCGCCCGCCCTCAACCGGTTGACGGGAAGATCCGCGCCCGCGGCCACATCCGCGTTCGCGCGGACGTGGCTGATGACCTGCGCCACCGCACGTTCGACGAGGAACTCCTCGTCACCGAGGACGAGATGGAGCTGTTCGAGCTGAGTTGGAGTGCTCACGCGAAGATCGTGCCACGTGTGGCGGACACGGTCGCCGACACCCCGGAACCGGGACCGAGCAGGCCGAACCGGGCGATCGCCACGCAGCGGTCGCGTCGGCGGTGGACACTCGATCATATGACCGCGGAAACCGAGGTGGACGGCGTCACCCGCGAGGACTACGCGCACATGATCGACCTCGACGACGATCGCACGGCAGGGCAACGGTACGAGCTGAGTTTCCGGTACACCTGCCGCGACGGGCTGATCCCCCGATGGTCGGTGCAACTGGTCGCCCGCTGTTCGGCCTCCGGACATGCCGAGACGCTGTTCGCGGGTGGTCGATCCGTCCTCGAACCCGCAGCGCCCTCGCGCGGCGACGTCGCGCCGGCCGGGTCCGACGACGACTTCGACACAGCGTGCGACTTCTACGAACAGCGGTGGCGGGCCCTGCTCGACCCGGCGGGCGGCAGCCCGCGAGGTGACACCGAGCAGCGTCACCTGTCCGACGCGCTCACCCTGTACGGGCATACGTGGCGCAGCGGGGCGGGCCGTGCGATCGCCGACCGGCTCGCATCGTTCGCGAATGTCACCGTGCTCGCCCTGGGCACCGACCCCGCGTTCCACGTCATGCGCCGTACCGCCGCCCATTACCCCGACCCGGTCGTCCTCGCCGTCTACCAGCCCGCCGGGCAGCGCATCGACCTCAGCCTCGTCGACACCCCGACGGTGGAGGCGTTGATCGACGACCCCGGCCCTCTGCGCACCGGACCGGACACCAGCGCAGGCGCCCTGCTCACGGGTGTCGGATCCGCCGGCCTGCTGCATCCCGGCTACATCGGCTCCACCACCGCCGGCGTCACCGATTTGACTCCGCCACCCCCGGTCAGCTGACCACTTCGCGCGTCAGGAGGTCGACCACCGCCGCCAGCGTGCCCACCCGCGTGAACTCGGCCCGTTGCCGCTCGGCGCCCGTTCCCTCGCGCAACACGGTGTCGAGCCCCGACTCGAGGAACGCCCGATCACTCGGGCCGAGCCCCGGGGCCACGCAGTCGTTCAGCAGCTCCAGTTGCCGGCGGATCGGCAGGACCCGATCCGCGGCCGGGCTCGTGCATTCCCCGTCGAGTCCGTCACGGGCCGCGCGCCACAACTGCGCCCGCAGCAGCTCCGCGCGCAGCCACGGCACGGTGAGGCCGTCGTCCAGCGATTGGAGCGCCCACCCGACGAGACCCTTCACGACCACCGCGTAGAGTGCCGCGTGCGCCGCGGTCATGGCGACGTCCGCGATCCGGACCTCGATGGTCGGCTGCTTGTCGGCGAGCCGGACGTGCCAGTAGATCATTCCCCGGTCCATGGCGGCACCGGTTCCGATCATCGCGCCGACCGTCGCCTCGTACTCGTCCGCGGAGTCGAAGTGCGGCGGCGGTCCCGCCGACGGCCACCGCGACCACATGATGTGCCGCCAACTGTGATAGGCCGTGTCGTGCCCACTGTGGAACGGCGAGTTCGCGGCGAGCGCGAGGAGTACGGGTAGCCAACTGCGAACCAGGTTGCTCACCCGCACACCGACGTCGCGGCTCGGGATCCCCACGTGCACGTGACAACCGCACGTGGTCACCGTGTCCACGATCGACCCGAAGTGGCGGGCCATCTCCTCGTACCGCGGGCTCGGGGTGATCGCCGGGGGCAATCCCTCGACGACCAGGGACGTCCCGCTGGGCAGCAGCAGCAGATCGCGGCCCGCGGCGGCCTTCGCCAGCCGGCGTCGTAGGCTGCGCAGCTCCTCGTGCAGTTCCTCCCCGGTGTGGCACACGCCCGTCGCCGTCTCGATCTGACATCGGGCGAGTTCACGCTGAAGCCCGTGAATGTCGTGGCCGGCCTCCGTGACCACGTCGGGTCCCGCGGCGGAGAGGTGACCGGACTCGTCGACGAGGAAGAACTCCTCTTCCACCCCCACACTGAGGTCGCGACCCGATTCCGTTGCTGCAGGGCTCATTCAGGAGGTATCCCCCGTTCCGCGGATACCAAACCGGGGCACCGCCGCTCAGGTGAACCCGATGACTTCCTCACCCCACGCCCGGCGGAGCTCCCGATCCGGATCGGCGACGACCGCGTCGGACTTGCCGATCAGCAGGGTCGTGCGATCCGCCTCGTCGTACCGCGGCCAGCCGACCTCGGCTCCCGTTCCGTCCGGGGTGCCGTCGGTGGCAAACGACAGCCACCGTCGCTGGATCCGCTCCGACACGTGCCCGGCGGTTCGGTGCCCGCCGAGCTTGAATGTGGGGTCGTGCGGGACGACGCCGAAGTTCCCGAAGACGTACGGCACCTCGGTGCCGTGGGTGGCGCCGATCCGCGCGGCGCGCAGGAACGGTGTCGCGTAGTCGAAGCGGTACAGCCAGGTCGGGGCGACGCGGCTGTGCGCCTCCGCGATCCACAGCGTCGGCATCCGGAACGCGGCGTCCCGCGAGATCTCCATGGCCGAGCTTTTCTTCGGGTAGTCGGGATACGCGGCCGCCACCTCCTGTTCCTCGTCCGCCGGGAGGTCGGGATGGTCGGCGGCGATCGCCACGAACATCTGATGCACGGCGTCCGGGGTGATCGGCATCAGGGGCGACTTCATGAGCCGGAACATCGACGCCTCGTCCTTGTTCGTCCCGATCAGCAGCGGGATTCGGTGTGCGAGGCCCTTGCGGAATGCCGCCACGGGGTAGTGCGGGACCACGTCGCCGTCGACGGTCGGGGCCACCGCCAGGGTGCCGGGGACCCGCGCGGGCACCTGCTGGACGAGTTCGATGCAGGCCTTCGTCAGCACGTCGACGGGCAGGTCGCGGAGACGGCCCGCGTCGGCGGGCGCGATGTCGAGCAGCTCGAGGAACGACTCGGCGATGCTCGCGGCGCGGTCACTGCCGTACACGGACGTCGCGGGGGAACTCTCGGCGATCGCGCGATGGAACAGTCCCTCCGCAGGCGGGGACGTCATCAGCGTGGTGACCGCGCCGCCACCGGCGGATTCCCCGAACAGGGTCACGTCGCCCGGGTCGCCGCCGAATGCCGCGATGTTGTCACGAACCCAGGTCAGTGCTGCGATCTGATCGCGCAGGCCCAGGTTCGTGTCGAACGGATGCTCCCCGGTCGAGAACGAGGAGAAGTCGAGGAAGCCCAGCGCACCGAGCCGGTAGTTGAACGTGACCACCACGACGTCGCCGCGTTCGACCAGACGGGTCGGATCGAACATGCGTTGTCCGGACGAACCGAGGTAATACGCCCCGCCGTGGATCCACACCATCACCGGCCGCGGTCGCTCGGTGTCCGTCGCGGGGGCGGAGACGTTCACGGTGAGGCAGTCCTCGTCGATGGTCAGACCGGGATCGATGGGCAGCGGGCCGTGCTCGTTCTGCGGCGCGATCGGACCGAACCGGGAGCAGTCGCGCACGCCGGTGAACGGTTCGGGCGCGCGCGGGGCGCGGAGCCGCCACTCGCCGACCGGCGGCGCGGCGTAGGGAATGCCTTTCCATGACCGAACGCCGTCGAGGCGGACGCCCCGCAGCGTTCCCTGGCCGATGGTCACATGTGGGTCCTCGGTGCGCGAAACCATGACGTCATCTTCGCCCGGCACGACTGCCGCCGGAGTCCGATCGGGAATTCCTCCGGCCCGGACCTGCGGCGACCGCCCTCTCTGGCAGACTGAATCGGTGAACCGGGCACATGCCCGCACGCTGGAGGAACCGATGCGAGACACAGTGCCCGAGACGACGCAGGCTGTCGGCCGGTCGGCCGCGACGTTCGCGACCCTCGCCGATCTTCTCTACGCAGGCCAGGATTTCGGGCACGTCCACCAAGCCATCTGCGACGCCGCACCGCTACTCGTCGAGGGTTGTGACCACGCGAGCCTGATGCTCCGGGAGGGATCCCGCTATGTGACGGCCGCGGCGAGCGACGACGTGGCCTTCCGTGTCGACGAGTTCGAGCGCATCGAGAACGAGGGACCGTGCGTCGATGCCATCGTCAGTGACACCCCCCAGTTCGAGACGGACCTCGCCACCTCGTCGCAGTGGCCGCGGCTATCGGCGCGGGTGCTGGCCCGCACACCGGTGCGCGGTGCCGCCGGATTCCGGCTCGTCATCCTCGGGCGCAAGGTCGGCGCCCTCAATCTGTTCTCCGACACGGCGGGAGCGCTGAACACCACGTCCGTCGATCAGGGCATCATGCTCGCATCGTTCGCGGCGGTGGCGCTGGCGGCCGTCCACGAGCACGCCGAGGCCGAGACACTGCGGGCAGGCCTGGCCAGCAATCGTGAAATCGGGAAGGCGGTGGGACTGCTGATGGCGTTCCACAACATTCCCGAGACTCAGGCGTTGGACATTCTCCGCACCACCTCGCAGGACATGAATCTCAAACTGGCGACGGTGGCGCAGGAAATCGTCGCTCACCATCACCGGAAGGTGACCTGACCGCCGTCAGTCCGCCTCCGGTGCATCGGGGTTACCCGCAATGCCGAGCATGGACAGGAGCATGCGGCAGTCTTCGGCGTCGAGCGACTGGGCAGCAACGACCCGCTGCGCTCGCCACACCTGCCCGGCGTCGAGCTCGTCGTCCACATCGAGATCTGTCTGCTCCGATTCCGACATTCGCCCTCCAATGCGGGTGCGTTCCAAGACCGTTCACCTCAGGCATCTGCCACCGGATGGTAGTCGGTGTTTCGGTGTCGCATACGCACATCGGGAATCGAAGTCGAAACGATACTGAACCCGTTCCGCCCCGGTCGCGCCGAGCGTGCTGAGCGGCGCACTCCGGAGACGAAAGTTACAGCGGCACAGCCGATGTCAAGAAGCCCTCAGCGCCCGCAACGGCTCACTCAACTCGTTAGCGAAGAACTCGAAGAAGCCGTCGACGTCCGGCCCCGCGTTGATCAGCGCCAGATGATCGAATCGGGCATCGACGAAAGTGCCCGCCACCTCGAGGTGCCGCCGGACATCCGGCCCGCAGGCCATGGCGTCGCGGACGTCCTCGGTACGGATCGACGACGCGGCTGCCTCGAAGTTGATCGGATTGGGCAGTTCCGCTTGAACCTTCCATCCGGTCAAGCCGAACCGGAACAACCGGTGTGCCGACTCGACCGCGGATTCCTCGCCACGAGCCCACGCGAGGGGCACCTCCCCGTATCTGGGCCCCGACCCACCGGCCCCGGCATAGGCCTTCACCAGGTCCGGATCCGCTTCGGTGGCGAACAGTCCGTCGCCGAGTTCCGCCGCGATCCCGACGGCCTCCGTGCCGCCCGCCGCGACGGCGATCGTGGGCGGCACCTCGGGGAGATCGAAGACGCGGGCGTCGTCGAGGGTGAGGTGTTTGCCCTCGTACGAGTGGTAACCGCCCGACCACAGCAGGCGGATGATGTCGATCGCCTCACGGAGCATCTGGTGCCGGATGGTCACCGACGGCCAACCGCCACCGACGACATGTTCGTTCAGCCGTTCCCCCGAACCGAGTCCCAGGGTGAACCGGCCCTCGCTGAGGACGGCGGTCGTGGCCGCGGCCTGCGCGATGATCGCGGGGTGATATCGGACGAACGGGCAGGTGACGCCGGTCGCCAGACCGATCCGGTCGGTCCGTGCCGCCGCGGCCGCCAGCATCGACCACACGAATCCCGAATGACCGTGGCTGTAGAGCCAGGGGTGATAGTGATCGCTCACCTCGACGAAGTCGAAGCCGGCCCGTTCGGCCTCCACCGCCTGCCGCACGATCTCCCGCGGATCGAACGTCTCGGCCATCAGCTTGAACCCCACCTGCATGTCGTCGTCCCTTTCCTCGAGTTCCGCGAAGGTTTCCCAGATTCGGGGGCGCTCACACAAGGCGACCCAGCGACGACGGCCAGACCGGCGCCCACAGCACCAGCACACCGATCGCGATTCCCGCCAGCACCAGCCGGGGTCCGCGTCTGCGCAGCGCCACGCCGAGCGCCGCGACGGCACCGATCACGATCGCCGCACCTGCGGGCCCGGAGGGCACCGGAATCGAGGCTCCGGGAATCCGCGCTCCCCGCTCTGCGACGGTGACGAGCCACCACAGCGGCCACTGGGTCACGCGCACCACCACTTCCGCGACGGGAAGGCTGACCCCCGCGATCAGCGCGGTGATCGCTCCGGCCACGGTGATCACACCGACCACGGGGGCGACCAGGATGTTCGCGCAGACGGACACCAGGCTCACCGTCCCGGCCATCGCGGCCACGATCGGAGCGGTGACGGCGAAGGCGGCGACGGACACCGCCACCGTCTCGGCCACCGCCCGCGGCCAGCCGCGGCCCACCAGCACGTCGACCCAGACCGGCGCGATCACGATCAATCCTGCGGTGGCGGTCGCCGAGAGAACGAAGCCGAAGTCCACCGCCAACTCCGGAGACCACGCCAGCAAGGCGATGACCCCGGCCGCGAGCGCGGGCATCGCCTGTTTCCGTCGTCCGGTCACGAGCGCCAGCAGAGCGATCGAGCCCATCGCCGCGGCGCGCAGCACGCTCGGTGACGGTCGCGCGATCACCACGAACGCGATCAGAGCCGCGGCGGCCAGCGCCGCACCCGCGCGGGGACCGAGCCCCACCCCTCGGACCAGGAGCAGCACCGCTCCCAGCAGAATGCTCACGTTCGCCCCGGACACCGCCGTGAGATGCGTCAGTCCGGTCGCGGTGAAGTCGTCCTTCACCTCCCGGGGCAGCGCCGAGGTGTCGCCGACCACCAGCCCCGGCAGCAGTCCTGCCTCGTCGGCAGGCAGGACGGCGGCGGCAGCGGCGAACCGCGCACGCAGGGCGCCGGCCCACCGCTGATGCGGGGGCGCGGGACCGACGTCTGCGGGCGGTCCGGACACCCGGACCGTGGCCAGGCTCAGGTCCCGGTGCCGCGGAGGGCTCGCCTGCCCGCGCAGGACCACGTCCTGGCCCGGCAGCAGTCCGAGCCAGCCTTCCGCCGGGGCGAGGACGACCACCGCACCGCCCGAGTGGATCGTCTCGGTGGCCCGGCGGATCTCGGCGACGTTCGCGTTCACGAGGACGTGTCGTCCGAAGCCGGCGATCTCCCGGGGATCGTCGACGAGGGTGACGACGAGCGTCACCCACGTCTCGTTCCGGGCGAGTTCGGTCATCGGGTGCCGCTCCACGGCCTGAACCCGCCAGGCCACCCCGGCAGCGCAGCATGCGCCGAACAGCAGGACCGCCAACGTCGCGGCCGTCCACCGGCCCGGTCCCCGCAGGAGGGATCCCGCGGCGAGGAAAATCGCCGCTCCCGACAGGGTCGCCACGAGGACCAACGCCGCCCGGGAGCCTCCGAGGATACCGATCAGCGTTGCCGCCCAGCACATCCCGGCGAACGGAAGTAGCCGCAGGTCGAGGAGACGTGGTTCGTCGCCGAGCATCACAGGGTGACCTGGCCGCGCAGTTTCTCCAGCCGCACCGGCCCTATCCCGTCCACCTCCCCCAGTTGCGAGATGTCGGTGAAGGTGCCGTTGGTCGTGCGCCACGCGACGATCGCCGCCGCCGTGACGGGCCCGACACCGGGAAGTGCGTCGAGTTCCGTCTCGGTCGCCGTGTTGAGGTTCACGAGCCCTCCGCCCGTGACGGCCGCTGCGCCTGCGGTCCCCGGCGATGCCGCGGAGGCGCCGCCCACCGCACTCGGTGGCGCCTGGGTGGTCGCGGCTCCCACGAGCACCTGGTCGCCGTCCGAAAGTCGTTGAGCCAGATTCAATCCGAGAGTGTCACCGCCGTCGCGCACTCCCCCGGCAGCAGCCAGGGCGTCCGCGACCCGGGAGCCCGGCGGTAGCCGGACGAGACCGGTCGACGCCACCAGTCCCACGACGCTGACGACGATCTCCTCCGCCGGGGCGGGCGCCGCCGCCGCCGCGGCGGGAGCAGTCGTCACCGGTGCCGGAGTCAGGGAATGCACTCCGGCGGCGGGTAACGACGGAACGGCCTGTGTCTCCGGCCGATCGCTGCGCACTCCCAGCACAGTGGCCGTGGCGACGACGATTCCCACCACGATGAGCACCAGCGCCCCGGAACGCCCGGGATCGAATCGTGCGTCCCGCCATCGGTCCGGCAACGAGAATCCACCCCGGCGGCGTTCGGCGGACCACGTCGTGTCGCCGTCGAGGACGGTCCCGACCGGCTCGGCCAGCCACTCCGGCTCCGACGGTGTGTCGGGCGGCGCCGCATCGCGTTCCCCCGACGTCAGGAACGCGAGCCGCGTCCGGCCCCTCGAACGTTCTTCCCTGATGCCCATGGACGCGACGGTAGAGTGCGCCGCCCACGGAATCGCCGCGACGACCAGGCTTTTCGCATCGGCCTGTGGATCAGCGCGACGTTGTGGATGAATCGCGGTCTTCGTGGTGCAGTGTGGGTTCCGGGCACAGCACGATGCCGATGGCGCCCACCCCGACGTGGGCACCGATCACCGAGCTGAAATCGGTGACGACGAGATCACTGACCTGCGGAATCCGGTCCTTCAGGTGCTGTGCCACCGCCTCGGCGCGCTGCCGGGCGTGCATGTGATGCACAGCGACGGCCGTCCTGTCCAGACCTGCCAGCTCCACCGCGGCGTCGACCATCCTGGCCATCGCCTTGGTCGAGGTGCGCGTCTTCTCCTTCAGAACCAGCCGGCCGTCCACGAGATGCAGCACCGGTTTCATCGCCAGTGCGGTGCCGAGCAGCGCGGCGGCGGTGCCGATGCGGCCTCCGCGACGCAACTGATCGAGCCTGTCCACCACGATCAGGCAACGCCCACGGCTCGCGACGTCGACCGCCCGCCGGTACGCGGTCTCGAGATCCGCACCGTCTTTCGCGGCCCGCGCGGCCTCGAGGACCGGATAACCCAATCCCATTCCGGCGGACTGGGAGTCGACGATCCGCACCCGGCCGTCGAATTCCTGCGCCGCCTGACGGCCCGCCTCCCACGTGCCGGACAGCTGGCGGGAGATGTGCACCGCGAGAACGCCTGCACCCTCGCTGAGGTCCAACGCCGTCGCATACGCCTCGGACAGCTCGCTCGGCGACGCGCCCGACGTGGTGACACCGGCAAGGTCCTCGGGGAGCTGGTCGATTCCCTCCCGGAAATCCTGGCCGCCGCTGAGGACATGGAGCGGGACCACGTGGATCCCGTACTGCTCGACGAGTTCGGGCAGGATCGAGGCCGAAGAATCGGTGACGACGACGACGGGCATCGGACTACTCGGCTCCGCTCGACACCGGGTCGGCCGGAACCGCACCCTCGGCGGAGTCCGGAACGACTCCCGCCGCGCGGAGCGCGGTGAGCATCGCCGCGGCCACCTCGGTGTGCCCGTCCCAGCCCCAGTGGATGCCGTCCGGATTACCCTGATCGCTGAAGACGTTGGCGCGCACCGCCTCCGCGAGGTCGACGAGGGGTACGTTCTTCTCCTCCGACCACGCGGTGATGGCGGCAACGGCGCCGGGGCGACCCGCATGCACCTTGCCGTAGGCCTCGCTGCGATGAACGGACGGCAGGGTCCCGATGACGGGCAACTCGGGACGCATGTACTCGAGCGCCGCCCGGGAGCTCTCCAGATATTCGACACTCAGCCGCGGGGGCAACGCCACCGGCCACCCCAGCGGGGACAGCCTGGGCTGAAGCCACTGGTAGCCGGTCCGCACGACGCGGCGCAGCGCGGGTGGGCGGACGTAACGCAATTGTTCCCGCAGCGCCGTCGGGAGCGGGGACGGAAGGGAGTCCATGCCGCCGACCGCGAACACGACGGCACCGGCGCGGGGAACCGCCGACCACACGCGGGGGTCCTGGGTCAGCGCCCACCACACGTCGCGGCTGGTCCAGCCGATCCGCGCCACCAACTCGACATCCCAACCGAGTTGACGTGCAACGATATTGGGCCAGATGTCGGGGTGGTCGGACGGGAGACCGCCCTTGGGTCCGTAGTACGACAGCGAATCGGCGAGCACGAGCAGGACGGGGCGTTCCCCGCGTCCGGCACCCGCGTCAGAGGACGTCACTGGCCACACTCGCAGAAGCGTTCCACACGTCGAGGCGCCAGTTGAGCGAATCGGGGTTTCCGTACGCACTCAGCTGCACCCAGCTGGTGTTCCCCAGCCCGCCCAGCACCGGCCAGCGGTCGACGGGCAGATCCAGCAGTGCGGCAGTCAGCGCGGCGATCAAACCGCCGTGCGCGACCAGGACCACCGGCTTCTCCGCCCAGTCCTCGTGCTTCTCCACGAGTTCGGCGACCACCGGCTTGCTGCGGCGTGCGACGTCGATGCGACTCTCCCCGCCGGGCGGTGCCCACGTCGCGTCGCCGCGCCACGTGGCGCGGGCGCCGGGTGCGCGCGCGTCGACGTCGAGGTGCGTGAGCCCCTGCCAGTCACCGAGATGCGTCTCGCGGAGGCGCTCGTCGATCTGCACCGGCAGACCGGCATTGTCACCGACCTCGACCGCGGTGTCGTAGGCCCGCCGCAGATCGGACGACACGATGGAGATCGGTCTGCGACCGACGAGTGCGCTGGCTGCGGCGCGGGCCTGCGACCGACCCAGCTCCGACAGTTCGGTGTCGAGCTGTCCCTGCATGCGGTTGTCGGCGTTGTACTCGGTCTGCCCGTGGCGGAGCAGGATCAGACGTCGCGGGGCACGGGGGGCATCCGTCACAGCTCGGACTCCTCCGCCTGGGCGGCGGTGCCCGCACCGTTCGCGTCGGCCGGGCCGCGCTGCCCGAGACCCTCGACGGGCACGGTCGGGCAGTCCTTCCACAGCCGGTCGAGTGCGTAGAAGTTGCGCTCCTCGTTGTGCTGGACGTGGATCACGACGTCGACGAAATCGAGCAGTGCCCAACGGCCTTCGCGGGTGCCCTCGCGCCGCACCGGCTTGTGACCTGCGTCACGCAGCCGATCCTCGATGTTCTCGACGATCGCGTTGACCTGTCGCTCGTTGGGGGCGGAGGCGATGACGAAGCAGTCGGTGATGACCAGCTGCTCGGAAACATCGAGCACCACCACATCGGAGGCCAGCTTCTCGTCGGCAGCCACTGCCGCGATGCGTGCCATCTCGATGGCTTCGGTCGTTGCGCTCACGCGATGTTCTCCCAGTTCGGTTCGAAAAGTGCTGACTAACTTCTGGTCTTGTCCGGGGCCGGTTCGGACATCGTCGTCGCGCCGTCGAGACGCTCGGAGTCCGGTGGCCTGTACAGGTTCCGTTTGGAGATGTACTGGACCACACCGTCCGGCACGAGGTACCACACAGGACGGTCTCGACTGGCCCGCCGCCGACATTCCGTCGAGGAGATCGCCAGAGCCGGAATCTCGATCAGCGTGACCGCGTCCTCCGGCAATGCGTCCAGGTGACCGGCCAGATGTTCGGTGTTGAGATCGAATCCCGGGCGCGACACCCCGACGAACTTCGCCAGCGAGAACAGTTCCTCCCAGTCCTGCCAGGACAGGATACTCGCCAGGGCGTCCGCACCGGTAATGAAGTACAGCTCGGCGTCCGGGTGGTAGCTGCGCAGATCACGCAGAGTGTCGACGGTGTAGGTGACCTTCTCCCGGTCGACGTCCACCCGGCTGACGGAGAAACGCGGGTTCGACGCGGTGGCGATGACCGTCATCAGGTACCGGTCCTCGGCGGGGCTGACGCCCTTGCCCTGCTTCTGCCACGGCCGGCCGGTGGGCACGAAGACGACCTCGTCGAGGCTGAATCGATCCGCCACCTCGCTGGCCGCCACGAGGTGACCGTGATGAATGGGGTCGAAGGTGCCGCCCATGACTCCCAGGCGGCGCCGACGCGCGCCCGCTGCTCCCTGTTCCACGAGTGACGAGCTTACGTGTTCACACCGGCAGCAACCCGGCGACCACCGACGCCAGCTGCTGAGCGGATCGGCATTCGTGCATGCTGATGACCTCGTTGTACACCTTCGCCGCCGAGTCGCCCGTTCCCCACTGGCCGCGGGGCTCCGGGTTGAGCCAGTGCGCGTGTTTCGCCACCGACACGAGACGGGCCAGGGCCTCCAGATTCGGATCGCGGTAGTTGTTGCGGCCGTCGCCGAGCACCAGCAGCGATGTCCGCGAGGTGATGCTCTGGGTGAACCGCTCGGCGAACACCCCGAACGCGTTGCCGTAGTCGGAGTGCCCGTCGTAGCCGACCAGGTCGGCTTCCCGGATCATCCGCGACATGGCGCTGCCGAGGTCGGCTCCCGCGTCGAAGAAGCGGGACACCTCGTCGGTGGTGTCGATGAACGCGAACACCCGCACCCGGGAGAACTGTTCGCGCAGCGCGTGGACGAGCAACAGGGTGAAGTGGCTGAAACCGGCGACCGAACCCGAGACGTCGCACATCACGACCAGTTCGGGGCGCGCCCGGCGGGGCTTGCGCTGGACGAGGTCGATGGGCACTCCGCCGGTGGACATCGACTTGCGCAGGGTCCGCCGCAGGTCGATCGAACCGGCGCGGTTGCGGCTGCGCCGCACGGCCAGGCGGCTGGCGAGCAGCCGGGCCAGCGGGGTGACGTTGCGTTTCAGTGCCGTCAGTTCGGCGTCGGACGCGCGGAGGAAGTCGACTTCCTCGGCCAGCCGGGGCACGCCGTACGACGCCACCCGCTCCTTGCCGAGGTTCTCGGCCGACCGTCGCCGCGTCTCCTTCTCGATCATCTTCCGGAAGTCGGCGATCCGCTGGGCGGCGGTGCGCTTGGCCACCTCGGATTCGTAGCTTTCCGTCGCCCGGGCGTCGCCGTCCTGCTGATTGCCCAGGAGTCCGTCGAGGATCTTCTTCAGCAGGGTTTCCGGCGCGACGTCCCGCAGCGCCTGGTACGCGGAGAACGACGGGCCGTTCGCCGACTGGTACTGGCCGAGTTCCTCGACCATCTGCGCGGTCAGGAGCTCGGTGAGCTCGATCGCCTCCGGCGACCCGTCGGTGAGGAGTTCGACGATCAGCTCGCGCAGCGCCTCGTAGTCGATCTCACCCTTCGCGTTCCGCGGCAGACTCGTGTCGATCGCCCCGTCCGCCCGGCTTCCGACCGCCGCCGGGAACCAGAGTTCGAACAACGCGTCGAACGTGGGCCGGTGGGTGGGCCGCCGCAGCAGCGCGCACGCAAGCCCCTCGCGCAGCGATTCGCGGTCGAGCAGATCGAGGACCGACATCACCTGGCCGGCGTCGACCGTCTCGGACGGTCCGACCGTGATGCCGCGCCGCCGCAACGCCTCGACGAAGTCGACGAGATGCCCCGGCAGCCCGTGCGGCGCCGCGGGACCGCCCGGCTTCGACCGGGACGCGAGTGGACCACCAGCAGCCATGGGGAGTCCTTCAGTTCAGTCGCAGCTCGGCAGCGGCCCGTAGCTGATCGGATTGGTGTTTGAGGACGACGCCCATCGTGGCGCGCACGGCGTCGTCGTCGAGGGTGTCGAGCCCGAGCGCCAGGAGGGTGCGACCCCAGTCGATGGTCTCGGCGACCGAGGGCAGCTTCTTCAGCTGCATCCCGCGCAGCACACGGATGGTCCTGACCAGCTGCTCGGCCACCGCCTCGGGCAGCTCCGGCACCCGGCTCGCCAGGATCCGCCGCTCGAGCTCGGCGTCGGGGAAGTCGAGATGCAGGAACAGGCAGCGGCGTTTGAGCGCCTCGGACAGTTCACGGGTGGCGTTCGAGGTGAGGACGACGAACGGCTTGCGCGTGGCCGTGATGGTGCCCAGTTCGGGGACGGTGACCGCGAAATCGCTGAGCACCTCGAGCAGGAGACCCTCGATCTCCACGTCGGCCTTGTCGGTCTCGTCGATCAGCAGCACCGTCGGGTCCTCGCGCCGGATCGCGGTCAGCAGCGGCCGCGACAGCAGGAACTCCTCCGAGAAGACGTCCGCCTTGGTGGAGTCCCAGCTGTGGTCGCTGCCCGCCTGAATGCGCAGAATCTGCTTCGCGTGGTTCCACTCGTACAGCGCGCGTGCCTCGTCGACGCCCTCGTAGCACTGCAACCGCACCAGCTCGGCGCCGGTGGTCTCGGCGACGGCGCGGGCGAGTTCGGTCTTGCCGACGCCGGCGGGACCCTCGATGAGCAGGGGTTTTCCGAGCCTGTCGGCGAGGAACACCGCGGTCGCGGTGCCCTTGTCGGACAGGTAACCGGTTTCGGCGAGCCGAGCGATGACGTCGTCGACGCTCGCGAAGAACGGCGTCGTGGTGGGCAGTGCGCGATCCACGCTCGCTCCTTTCAGAAGGGGTGACGGGCAGAGGGGGCTGAGGGAAAGGGGGTGGGCGAAACGTCTAGACGGGGCGGGTGTGCCCGTCACCCCAGACGATCCACTTGGTGGACGTCAGTTCGGGGAGCCCCATCGGGCCGCGCGCGTGCAGCTTCTGCGTGGAGATCCCGATCTCGGCGCCGAATCCGAACTGCTCACCGTCGGTGAAGGCGGTGGACGCGTTGACCATGACGGCGGCCGCGTCGACCCGGGCGGTGAACTCGCGGGCGGCCGCGAGGTCGGAGGTCACGATGGCCTCGGTGTGGCCGGTCCCGTAGCGGTCGATGTGCTCGACCGCGGCGTTCAGATCGTCGACCACCTTGAGCGCCACGTCCAGGGTGAGGTACTCCTCCGACCAGTCCGACTCGGTCGCGGGCACCAGACCCGGCAGATCCCCGTGGACCGTCACGCTGTGCGTCTGCAGGGCCTGCAGCAGCTTCGGCACCGCTGTCTCGGCGATCGCGGCGTCGATCAGCACCGTCTCGGCGGTGTTGCAGACACTCGGTCGCCGCGTCTTGGAGTTGAGCAGGATTCGTTCGGCCATCTCCAGGTCGGCGGCAGAGTGGACGTAGACGTGGCAGTTGCCGACGCCCGTCTCGATGGTCGGGACGGTCGCATCGCGCACCACGGCGCTGATCAGGCCTGCGCCGCCGCGGGGAATGACGACGTCCACCAGTCCGCGGGCCTGGATCAGGTGCGTCACGCTGGAGCGGTCGTCGCTCGGTAGCAACTGCACCGCGTCCTCCGGCAGCTGCTGCGCCGCCAGCGACGTCCGCAACGCCACGACCAGCGCCGCGTTCGACTTCGCCGCGGACGAGGAGCCGCGCAGCAGGGCCGCGTTGCCGGACTTGAGTGCCAGCCCGAACGCGTCGACGGTGACGTTGGGGCGGGCCTCGTACACCATCCCCACGACCCCGAGCGGTACCCGCAGCTGACGGAGTTCGAGACCGTTGGGGAGGGTCGAGCCGCGCACCACTTCACCGACCGGGTCGGGCAGACCGGCCACCTGGCGCAGCCCGGACGCGATCCCCTCGATGCGCTCCGGCGTCAGCCGCAGGCGGTCGAGCAGGGAGTCCTCGGTGCCCGACGCCCTGGCCGTCTCGATGTCGGCCGCGTTGGCGGCGAGGATGTCGGCGGAGGCGGCGAGCACGGCATCGGCTGCCGCATGCAGCGCTGCATCCTTCTGCGCGGTGGTGAGCAGCGCGAGGACCCGCGACGCGGTACGGGCGCGACGGGCCGCTGCGTGGACGGCTTCACGGGTGTCCACCGTGGCACCGGCCGACGAGGTGGAGGTCACTGCAGTCATGAAGACAGCCTATATACCGGGGCGCGGGAATGATTTCATCCCCCGGGCAGGTTGCGACTGGTCGAGACCATCAGAGGCAGGAGTGCTGTAGTGAGCGTGTTGTTCGAACCCATCACCTTCCGCGGAGTCACCGTCCCCAACCGGGTGTGGATGGCGCCGATGTGCCAGTACTCGGCCGACGTGACGGGCCGCGACGTGGGGGTGCCGGGCGACTGGCACCGGACGCACCTCGTGACGCGCGCCATCGGCGGTGCCGGGCTGATCCTCACCGAGGCGACGGCCGTCAGCCCGGAGGGCCGCATCAGCCCCGCCGACCTCGGCATCTGGAACGACACCCAGACCGAGGCCTTCGCGGAGATCAACGCCCAACTCGAGTACTTCGGCGCGGTCCCGGGCATCCAGCTCGGTCACGCCGGGCGCAAGGGCTCCGCGCACGTGCCGTGGCGCGGGGGCGGGAGCCTCGCCGGCGACGATCGGCTGTCCTGGCAGACGGTGGCACCGAGCGCGATCGGTTTCGGCGACCACACCCCGCCGGCCGCGGCGACGACCGACGACATCCGGAAGGTGGTCACCGATTTCGCGGCCGCCGCCGAGCGGGCGTCGCGGGCCGGTTTCAAGGTTGTGGAAATCCATGCGGCACACGGCTATCTGCTGCACCAGTTCCTGTCACCGGTCAGCAATCACCGCACCGACGAGTACGGCGGCAGCTTCACCGGCCGTGTTCGCCTGCTGCTCGAGGTCGTCGAGGCGGTACGCGGGGTGTGGCCGGCCGAGTTGCCCGTCTTCGTCCGGGTCTCGGCCACCGACTGGCTGTCCGAGGAGCCCGGCCTCGACGCGGACAGCTGGACGCCGGATCAGACGGTCTCCCTCGTGCAGGCCCTCGCCGACCTCGGCGTCGACCTGGTCGACGTCTCCAGCGGCGGCGTCGCCTCCGCCCGGATCCCGATCGGGCCCGGCTACCAGGTCCCGTTCGCCCGTCGCATCCAGAACGAGACCACGGTCCCGGCCGCCGCCGTCGGGCTCATCACCGAGCCGGAGCAGGCCGAGCGGATCGTGGAGTCGGGAGAAGCCGTCGCCGTGTTCCTCGGGCGCGAACTGCTGCGCGACCCGTACTGGCCACGAAAAGCCGCACTGGCATTGAATGCCCAGGTGACGCCGCAGATTCCGGCGCAGTACGCCCGGGCGTACTGAGGCTCGGGCCGACAAGCCCCCGCATCCTTTGCTACGGTAATCGCTCTTACAGCTGGTAGTCCCGCACCCCGGACGGTGGGGCGGGACCGAGCCACGAGCCAGAGCCGATCGGCGGGGGCCGCATCGCGCCGAAGGGCCGTGGGTTGCCGAACCCGATCAGCAATCGCCGTGCGGGCGACGAAAAGATGCGTGCGTCAGGTACGTGCCCCGCGCGGGTGATAACTGCGCTGGGGAGCGCACGACATGAATGCACCAGATCACTCGATCACGTCGGCCGAGGTGGCCGAATCACCTGATGTCACGGTCACCGACGAGGCCTCCGTCAAACGGGCCGTCAAGGCCACCATGCTCGGTAACGCCATGGAGTGGTTCGACTTCGGCGTCTACGCCTACCTCGCGACCACCATCGGCAAGGTGTTCTTTCCCGAGGCCAGTGGTACCGCACAGCTGCTGTCGACGTTCGCGATCTTCGCCGCGGCGTTCATCGTCCGTCCCCTCGGTGGACTGTTCTTCGGTCCGCTCGGTGACCGGATCGGTCGCAAGAAGGTGCTCGCCACCACGATCATCCTGATGGCGGGCAGCACGTTCGCCATCGGTCTGATCCCGAGTTACGGATCCATCGGGCTCGCGGCGCCGATTCTGCTGGTGCTGTTCCGGCTCGTGCAGGGGTTCTCGACGGGCGGCGAGTACGGCGGCGCCAGCACGTTCGTCGCCGAGTACGCGCCGGACAAGCGCCGCGGCTTCTTCTCGAGCTTCCTCGAATTCGGAACCCTCGCTGGGTATGTCGCGGCCGCGGGCCTGGTCACCGTCATCAGCACCGTGGTCAGCGCCGACGCTCTGGTGGACTGGGCGTGGCGAATTCCGTTCCTGCTCGCCGGTCCGCTGGGCCTGATCGGCCTCTACCTCCGGCTACGGCTCGAGGAGACGCCTGCGTTCCAGCAGATGGAACAGGCCGAAGAGCGCTCGCTCGCAGACGAATCCACGGGACGCAAACTGCGCGAGACCCTGGTGGAGAACTGGCGTCCGCTGGTGCTGTGCGTGATCCTGGTCGCCACGTACAACATCGCGCACTACGGTCTGCTCAGTTACATGCCGACGTACCTGTCGAACACGCTCGGCTACGACGAGTCGCATGGCCTCGTCCTCATGATCATCGTGATGCTCATCATGATGGTGTGCATCAGCTTCGTCGGAAAGCTGTCCGACCGGGTCGGTCGTAAACCGTTGCTGCTGGCCGGTTTCGTCGGATTCTTCGCACTGTCGCTGCCCGCGTACCTGCTGATCGGTGTCGGCCACTACTTCACCGTCTTCCTCGGCCTCGCGATGCTCGGCGGTCTCCTGCTGCTGTTCGTCGGCGTCTTCCCGTCCGTCCTTCCCGCGCTGTTCCCCACCGGAATCCGCTACGGCGGGCTCGCGATCGGATACAACCTCGCGGTGTCGATCTTCGGTGGCACCACACCCCTCGTCCTCACGGCGTTGCAGGATGCGACGGGCAGCGACCTCGTCGCGCCGATGTACATGATGGTCGCGGCCGTCATCGGCGGTATCGCGGTTCTGCTCATCTCCGAGACTGCCCGGAAGCCGCTGGAGGGTTCGCCGCCCGCCGTGGCCACGGACGCCGAGGCCCGCCGCATCCTGAAGCGTCTCCGCCGCACCAAGGGCGACGCATCCGCGACGCCCGCACAGGAGACGGCGGCCGCCGACGCGGGTTAGTCTCGGGATATGTCCGCTCCCAGGGTCGCCGTGGTCGGCAGCATCAACATGGACCTGCTCACGGCGACCGAGCGGTTGCCCGCGCCGGGAGAGACGATCCTGGGCACCGCCTTTGCCGCCACCCCCGGCGGCAAGGGCGCCAACCAGGCGATCGCCGCGGCGCGGGCCGGCGGCGACGTGACGTTCATCGGCGCCGTCGGCTCCGACGTGTTCGCTCTCGACCTGCGGCAGGCCCTCGTGGACGCCGAGGTCGACACGCGGTACCTGCGCGAAGTGGACGGGCCGAGCGGGATCGCGGCGATCACCGTCGACGCCGCCGGCGAGAACAGCATCGTGGTGGTTCCAGGTGCCAACAGCACCGTGGCAGACCTGACACCCACCGAACTCGCGGCCGTCGCGGATGCGGACGTCCTGCTCTGCCAACTCGAGATACCCCTGCGCACCGTGCTGGCCGCGGCGGCGCACGCCACGGCACACGGCACCGTCGTGATGTTGAATCCCTCACCGGCGCAGGCACTTCCGGACGAACTCGTCAAGCTGGTCGACGTGCTCCTCGTCAATCAGACCGAGGCTGCGCAACTCGGCGCCGAGGTCACCGGCGCCATCTCCCACGTCGTGACCACGCTGGGGTCGTCGGGCGCGGACTACGCGGGCAGCGACGGCACAACGCTCCACGCCGACTCCTCCGAGGTCGAGGTGGTCGACACGACCGGGGCGGGCGACGCGTTCGCCGGCGCACTGGCCGTCTCGTGGCGACGCGGGCCCGCGATCGCCGTCCCGTTCGCGTGCACGGCGGGCGCGCTCGCCACCACCCGCCGGGGCGCCTCCACCTCGTCGCCCACCCTTGCCGAGATCGAGGCGGCGCTGCCCGGCTGAGCGAGCTCCCGCGGTCGCCCGGATCCTGCGTGTCACCCGTGTCGTGCACCATGGGGGCATGACGACCGCCACCGAACCCGCACTCCGTGACGAGGCCGAACGGCTGCTCCGCGAGCTGGCAGGCGAGCACGCCACCCTCCGCGACGACCAGTGGACGGCGATCGAGGCGCTCGTGGTGGGCCGCAGACGGGCGCTGGTCGTCCAGCGGACGGGCTGGGGCAAGTCGGCGGTCTACTTCATCGCCGCGAAGCTCCTGCGGGCGCACGGGCACGGTCCCACGGTCATCGTGTCGCCGCTCTTGGCACTCATGCGGAACCAGGTGGCCTCCGCCGAGCGGGCGGGCGTGCGCGCCGCCACCATCAACTCGGGAAACGTCACCGAATGGGACGACATCCACGCCCGGGTCGCCGACAACGAGCTGGACGTTCTGCTGGTCAGCCCCGAGCGTCTCAACAATCCCGACTTCCGCGACCAGGTCCTCCCCTCCCTCGCCGCCGACGCGGGCCTCGTCGTGGTCGACGAGGCGCACTGCGTGTCGGACTGGGGTCACGACTTCCGCCCCGACTACCGGCGGATCCGCACTCTGATCGCCGAACTGGGCGAGGGCATCCCCGTGCTGGCCACCACGGCCACGGCGAACGACCGCGTCGTCTCCGACGTCTCCACGCAGCTCGGAGTGGGCGGCGCCGAAACTCTCGTCCTCCGCGGTGGCCTCGAACGGGAGTCGCTGCACCTGTCGGTCGTGCAGATTCCGGAGGCCACCGCCCGGGCGGCGTGGCTCGCCCAGAAGCTCGACAGCCTGCCCGGCTCGGGCATCATCTACGCACTCACCGTGTCGGCGGCGCGGGATCTGGCGAGCCTGCTGTCCGAGCAGGGCCACACGGTCGCCGCGTACACCGGGCAAACCGACGCCGCCGAGCGCGAGACCCTCGAGCAGGACCTGCTCGGCAACCGCGTCAAGGCCCTCGTCGCGACGTCCGCGCTCGGCATGGGGTTCGACAAGCCCGACCTGGGGTTCGTCGTGCACCTCGGTGCGCCCTCGTCCCCCATCTCCTATTACCAGCAGGTCGGGCGCGCGGGACGGTCCACAGACCGCGCCGAGGTCATCCTGCTGCCCGGATCCGAGGACAAGCAGATCTGGAGTTATTTCGCGTCCGTGGCGTTCCCCCGCGAGCACGTGGTGCGCCGGGTGATCGAGGTCCTCGACACCGACCGGCCGCAGTCCACGCAGGCGCTCGAGCCACTGGTGGAGCTGGGCCGCACCCGGCTGGAGATGGTGTTGAAGGTCCTCGACGTGGACGGTGCCGTCCGCCGGGTGCGCGGCGGCTGGGTGGGCACCGGGGAGCCCTGGACGTACGACGCCGACCGCTACGAGCGGCTCGAGCGCGCCCGCGAGTCCGAGCAGCAGGCGATGATCGACTACCAGCGGATCAGCACGTGCCGGATGGCGTTCCTGCGCGAGCAGCTCGACGACCCGGGTCTGGCGGCGGGAACCTCGGACTGCGGCCGGTGCGACAACTGCACCGGAGTGCGCCACGACGCGACCGTGGACGCCGAGGCGGTGCAACAGACCAGGACGCGTCTCGAGCGGCCAGGCGTGGACCTCGCGCCCCGCAAACAGTGGCCTACGGGCCTCGCGAAGCTCGGCGTGGCGCTGTCCGGGAAGATCACGGACGGCCCCGAACCGGGCCGCGTCCTGGGCCGGCTGTCCGACCTGGGCTGGGGTCAGCGGCTGCGTTCCCTGCTCGACGAACCGGACGGACCTGCGCCCGAGGCCGTCCTGAAGGCCTGCATCCAGGTGCTGGCCTCCTGGGACTGGGCCGAGCGGCCCACCGCCGTCATGGCGGTCGAGTCCGCCACCCATCCCCTTCTGTCGGCGTCGATCGCGGGGCAGCTCGCCGCTGTCGGACGACTCACCGACCTGGGAGTTCTGCGGCTGCGCCCGGAGCATCCGCCGGTGTCCGCGGCCAACTCCGCCTACCGGGTGGCCGGGCTGGTCGACGCCTGGGAGGCCCCTGACCTTCCTGCCGGCGCCGGACCGGTGTTGCTCGTCGACACCCTCACGGACACCGGCTGGACCCTCACGATGGCCGCCAGGACGCTCCGCGCGGCGGGTGCCGCGTCGGTCCTCCCTTTCGCGCTCGCGAGTCTCAAATAGGCGAAGTGTGTCGCTTGCGGTTCACCCAAAAGTTACATAATGTGATGAGCATCACTTTGCACGTCTCACCTGCAAGGCTCTGCCACCTGAACTGTCCAATTTCGCGAGGCACGTGAAATCGAAGGGGATGGTTGTTAGGTTCGAATTTCCAATGACGCCTGTTCAGAAGAGTGCCATCCCGACCACCGCGCCGGACGCGGTGTTGTTCAGAAGTCCAGAGATCACTGACGGAGTCCGGCTCTGGGAGATCGCCAGGAACACGGAAGTGCTCGATCTCAATTCGAGCTACGCATACCTGTTGTGGTGTAGAGATTTCAGCCGTTCGTCGGTCGTCGCAGTCGTCGACGAGCGCGTCGTGGGATTCGTATCGGGCTTCATCCGCCCCGAATCCCCAGCGACGCTGTTCGTCTGGCAAGTCGCCGTAGACGCAGACCAGCGCGGCAAGGGAATTGCAGGTCGCATGCTGAGCGCGCTGCTCGATCGACTCGCGCCCGAAGGGATTACCCATCTCGAAACGACGATCAGCCCCGACAACGAGGCCTCGATCGCGCTGTTCACAGCATTGGCGCGTCGCCGAGATACGGCGATCAACAAGCAAGAACTGTTCTCCCCTAACGATTTTCCCGATGGACACGAAGCCGAAGATCTGTACACGATCGGCTAAGAGCATGCCCCGGAGGAATGCAGCAACATGACTAACTTCGATACGAACATCTTCGACAACCTCGAATCCGAGGTTCGCAGCTACAGCCGCGGCTGGCCCGCCGTCTTCGAGTCGGCGTCCGGATCGTGGATCCGCGACGAGAACGGTCGCGACTACCTCGACTTCTTCGCCGGTGCCGGTTCGCTGAACTACGGCCACAACAACCCGGTACTGAAATCGGCGCTCGTCGACTACATCGTCAGCGACGGCATCACGCACGGTCTCGACATGTCGACCGTGGCCAAACGCGACCTGCTCCAGACGTTCCAGGACAAGATCCTGAAACCCCGGGGTCTCGACTACAAGGTCCAGTTCCCCGGACCCACCGGCACCAACACGGTAGAGGCCGCACTGAAACTGGCGCGCAAGGTGACGGGTCGTTCGTCGATCATCAACTTCACCAACGCTTTCCACGGAATGACGCTCGGTGCCCTGTCGGTCACCGGTAACTCGATGAAGCGCGCCGGCGCCGGAATCCCACTGGTGCACGCCACCCCGATGCCGTTCGACAACTACTTCGACGGAGTCACCGAGGACTTCCACTGGTTCCGCCGCGTGCTCGACGACTCGGGCAGTGGCCTGAACCGTCCGGCCGCCGTGATCGTCGAGACCGTGCAGGGTGAGGGCGGCGTCAATGTCGCCCGCGCCGAGTGGCTGCGCGCCCTCGCGGACCTGTGCGCCGAGCGCGAGATCCTGCTGATCGTCGATGACGTCCAGATGGGCTGCGGACGCACCGGGCCGTTCTTCTCCTTCGAGGTCGCCGGCATCACCCCGGACATCGTCTGCCTGTCGAAGTCGATCAGCGGCTACGGCCTCCCGATGGCGCTGACGCTGTTCAAGCGTGAGCTCGACGTGTGGGGCCCGGGCGAGCACAACGGCACGTTCCGCGGTAACAACCCGGCGTTCGTCACGTCGAAGGTGGCCCTCGACCACTACTGGTCCGACGACACCCTTCACAAGTCGACGCTGACCAAGGGCGAGAAAATTCACCAGGCATTCACCGATTTGGCGAACCAGTTCGACGGCTCCGTCTCCACCCGCGGTCGCGGCCTCGTCCAGGGTCTCGTGTTCGACGAGCCGGAGAACGCGGGCAAGGTCTGCAAACTCGCCTTCGACGAGGGCCTGCTCGCCGAGACGTCCGGACCGTCCGACGAGGTGGTCAAGCTCCTGCCGGCGCTCACCATCACCGACGAGGAACTGGACCACGGACTCGCCATTCTCGCCGACGCCACCGGCAAGGTTTGCAGCTAGAGAGAGGA
Organism: Rhodococcus jostii RHA1; assembly: GCF_000014565.1. NCBI lineage: Bacteria > Bacillati > Actinomycetota > Actinomycetes > Mycobacteriales > Nocardiaceae > Rhodococcus > Rhodococcus jostii. Next base: position 1,379,280 of record NC_008268.1, read on the forward strand.
CTGACATTCACATGATCGTTCGCACCACCGCAGAAATCACCGACACCGACCGCGACATCACCAGCGAGGACGGAAACTGGCGCAGCAAGCGCATCATCCTCGGCGGCGACAAAGTGGGTTTCTCGTTCCACGAGACCACGATCAAAGCGGGCTCGGTCAACGAGTTCCACTACGCCAACCATGTCGAGGCCGTGTGGCTCGTCGAGGGAACCGGCAAGTTGATCGACCTCGACAACGACAAGGTCTACGAACTCGGCCCCGGTTCGATGTACCTGCTCAACGGTCACGAGCGTCACCGCGTCGAGCCCGAGACCGAAATGCGGATGCTGTGCGTGTTCAACCCGCCCGTCACCGGGCGTGAGGTCCACGACGAAAACGGTGTCTACCCGTTGGTCGAGGTTCCCGCGTAAGTTCGACCCCATGGCCGACGACGCTGCTGTTCCAGCTATAGCCATCGGACCCGCCCCGGACCCGCTCCTCGAGGATGCGGTGCGCCGGGGCGGTGCCCGTGTGGCACCCCTCGACTCCGCGGACGCCCTGGTCTGGACCACGGGCCCGATCGGGTTCCCGGACCCGCTTCCCGAGAACATCCGCTGGGTGCAGTTGAACTCCGCGGGTGTCGAGGAGTGGTTGGCCGCGAAGGTCATCAGACCCGACACCGCCGTGCTGTGGACGTCGGCGGCGGGCGCGTTCGCCGCCACCGTCGCCGAGCACGCCCTGACGCTGCTGCTGGCCGGGGTGCGGGCACTACCGGAGCACCTCGAGGCGAAGACCTGGCGGCAGCAGGAGTTCTATTCGAAGATCGGCACCCTGCGGGGCACCACGGTGGCCATCGTGGGTGCCGGCGGAATCGGCCGGGCGCTGATCCCGATGCTCGCGGGTGTCGGGGCCGACGTCATCGCGGTCAATCGCTCCGGCAGCCCGGTGCCGGGCGCGATCGAGACGCTCCCCACCACCCGCCTGGGCGAGGTGTGGGCGCGCGCGGACCACTTCGTGATCGGGGCTCCCGCCACCGACGCCACGCACCATCTGGTCGGGGCGGCGGAATTCGCGCAGATGAAGCCGACCGCGTGGGTGATCAACGTCGCGCGCGGCTCGCTCGTCCACACCAATGCACTGGTGAAAGCGCTGCGGGACAACACGATCGGCGGAGCGGGACTCGACGTCACCGATCCCGAGCCTCTTCCCGACGGCCACCCGCTGTGGGACCTTCCCAATGTGATCATCACCCCCCACGATTCCAACCCGCCGTCGGTGCGCCCCCCGGCGTTCGCCGAGCACGTGGCGCTGAACGTCACCCGCTTCGTCGCCGGTGAGAATCTCACCGCTCTGATCGATCCTGTCGTCGGGTACTGAGCCGGCGCTACCCTGGAGTGCGTGTTCGCCCGACTGATCGACGTACTCGGTGGCCGGCGCCTGTGTGTGATCACCGGCGCCGGCATCTCGACGGATTCCGGGATCCCCGATTACCGGGGTCCGGACTCGCCACCGCGCAATCCCATGACGTACCAGCAGTTCACCGGTGATCCCGATTTCCGCCGCCACTACTGGGCGCGGAACCACCTCGGCTGGCGGCACATGGACGCCGCCCGGCCCAACACCGGCCACCGCGCCCTGGCGGGGCTCGAGCGGGCGGGTGCCGTGAGTGGCGTCATCACCCAGAACGTCGACCTGCTGCACACCAAGGCCGGCAGTCGCCGGGTGATCGACCTGCACGGCACGTACGCCCAGGTCCGGTGCCTGACGTGCGGCGCCCTGATCTCGCGGGCCACGCTCGCCGACCGGCTCGAGCGCGCGAACCCGGGATTCGCCGAAACCGTTGCTGCCGCACAGGGAGTGGAGATCGCACCGGACGCCGACGCGGTGATCACCAGCACCGAGCATTTCCGGATGGTCGACTGCGAGGCGTGCGGCGGTCTACTCAAACCCGACATCGTGTACTTCGGCGAATCCGTTCCGAAACCGAGGGTCGCCGCCGCCTACGACGTGGTCGACGAGGCCGAGGCGCTCCTGGTGGCCGGCTCGTCGCTCACCGTCATGTCGGGACTGCGGTTCGTCCGGCACGCCGCCAAACGCGGAATCCCCATCGTCATCGTCAACAGGGGGACGACACGGGGCGACGAGTTCGCCACCCACACGCTCCACGCCGGCTGTTCGGAAGCTCTCACCGCACTGCTCGACGCGTCCTCCGCGCTGCCCGCGTGACCGTCAGAGCGGCACCAGATCGTCCGCGTGGACGACGGGGCGCTGCATCTCCGCGGGCAGTTCCTGGGTCGACTTACCCAGGATGTCGCTGATCTCCGCCGAGTCGTACGCCACCACTCCCCTGGCCACGGGTCGCTCGTCGGGGCCGAGGAGCGACACGACGTCGCCGCCGTAGAACCTCCCCGAGACCGCGCTGATCCCCGCGGGCAGCAACGACCGCCGCTTGGTGACGACGGCACGCACAGCGCCCTCGTCGATGTGCAGGATCCCCTGCTCGTCCGCGGCGTGGCGTACCCAGAACTTGCGCGCCGACAACCGGGACGGCCGGGCCACGAACGCCGTTCCCACCCCGGCGTCCCGCAGCGCTGCCCCGGCGTCCGAGGCGGCGGCGAGCAGTACGGGCACGCCGGCATCGGCCGCGAGGCGCGCTGCCGACAGCTTGGACGCCATCCCGCCGGTGCCGAGAGCGCCGCCCGAGCCCGCGACCACCCCGTCGAGATCCTCGGGGCTGTTCACCTCGGGAATCAGCGTGGCATTGCCCTTGCGGGGGTCGCCGTCGTACAGCCCGTCGACATCCGAGAGCAGGACCAGGGCATCGGCGCCGACCAGGTGCGCGACGAGCGCGGCGAGCCGGTCGTTGTCACCGAATCGCAGCTCCGCCGTGGCGACGGTGTCGTTCTCGTTGACGATCGCGACCGCGTGCAGCGCGCGCAGACGGTCGAGGGTGCGTTGCGCGTTGCGGTGCTGCGCGCGGCGGGCGATGTCGTCTGCGGTGAGCAGCACCTGCCCGACGGTGCGGCCGTACCGGGCGAACGACGTGCCCCAGGCATGGGCCAGTGCCAGCTGGCCGACGCTCGCGGCGGCCTGCTTCGTCGCCAGGTCCCGTGGCCGCTTGGTCAGCCCCAGCGGGGCCAGACCCGCGCCCACGGCCCCCGACGACACGACGACCACGTCGGAACCGGCACGCATCCGATCCTCGATCGCATCGGCCAGCGCGTCGAGTCGACCGACGTCGAGCCCGCCGACCAGGCTGGTCAGCGCGGACGAGCCGATCTTCACGACAATGCTGCCCGCCGACGCGATCGTGCGCCGGGTGGCGCTCACTGGTCTTCGGGGTCGAGGCCTTCGAGACCGCGACGGATCCTGGACGCGTGCTTGCGTTCGGTCGCGCCGATGCGCTCGACCTGATCCAGACGCGGGTCGGTGCCGCGACCGGTGCGGGTGAGATCGACGCCGGCCGGTGTCTGGGGCTCCCAGTCGAAGCTCACGTTGCCGATCGTGACGGACGCGCCCGGCTCCGCACCCTGCTTGACGAGTTCGGTTTCCACACCGAGCCGCGCGAGCCGGTCGGCGAGGTAACCCACGGCCTCGTCGTTGTCGAACTGCGTCTGCCGCACCCAGCGTTCCGGCCGTGTGCCGCGGACGATGAACCCACCGGGGATCTCGGGGTCGGCGACGACGCTGAAGCTGTTCTCGTTCGAGATCACCGGGCGGATCACCTGACGCTTCGGCTCGGCCTTCGGGTGCGCCTCACGGTAGTCCGCAACCAGCTTCGCGAGCGCGAACGTCAACGGACGCAACCCCTCTCGGCTGACGGCCGAGATCGTGAAGACAGGCCATCCGCGGGCCTCGAGGTCGGGGGTGACCATCTCGGCCAGCTCTGCCGCCTCCGGCACGTCCGCCTTGTTCAGGATCACGATGCGGGGGCGGTCCGCGAGGTCACCGAGCCCGGCGTCGCCGGACAACGCACCCTTGTACGCGGCGAGTTCCGCCTCGAGTGCGTCGATGTCGGAGATCGGGTCGCGGCCCGGGTCGAGCGTCGCGCAGTCGACGACGTGCGCCAGCACGGCGCACCGCTCGAGGTGGCGCAGGAAGTCCAGTCCGAGCCCGCGGCCGTCGCTCGCGCCGGGGATCAACCCGGGCACGTCGGCCACCGTGAACGTGGTGTCGCCGCTCGACACCACACCGAGGTTCGGCACGAGAGTCGTGAACGGGTAGTCGGCGATCTTCGGCTTCGCCGCCGACAGCACCGACACGAGCGAAGACTTGCCCGCCGACGGGAACCCGACCAGCCCGACATCGGCCACGGACTTCAGTTCGAGGACCAGTTCCCGCTCGACGCCGTCCTCACCGAGGAGCGCGAAACCCGGCGCCTTGCGCGCCTTCGAGGACAGGGCCGCGTTGCCGAGTCCGCCGCGGCCACCCTGGGCGGCCTCGAAGCGGGTGCCGACACCGATGAGGTCGGCGAGAATCCGGCCGTCCTCGTCGAGGACGACGGTGCCGTCGGGAACCCTCAGAATCAGGTCGTCGCCCTGGGCGCCGTCACGGTTGCTCCCCATCCCCTGCTTGCCGTTGGTGGCCTTCGCGTGGGGGTGGAAATGGAAGTCGAGGAGGGTGTGGACGTTGCCGTCCACCTCGAGCACGACGTCACCGCCACGCCCGCCGTTGCCGCCGTCCGGGCCACCGAGCGGTTTGAACTTCTCCCGGTGAACGGAGGCGCAGCCATTGCCGCCTTTTCCGGCGCTGACGTGCAGCACGACGCGGTCAATGAATCGGGACATGACTGCCGGATCCTTCCTCAGTCAATTGTGTTGATCTCACTCGTGAAAAAAACAATAGGGGCGGACCGGGTATCACGACCCAGGTCCGCCCCTATTGGGAGCTTGAAACGTCCCTCACGGGACGATGCATACTCGCGGCAGAACTAGGCCTCTGCCGCCGCCGGAACGATGTTCACGGTCTTGCGTCCACGCTTGGTGCCGAACTCGACGGCACCGGCAGAGAGCGCGAAGAGCGTGTCGTCGCCGCCACGACCGACGTTGACGCCGGGGTGGAAGTGGGTTCCGCGCTGACGCACCAGGATCTCGCCGGCGCTGACGGACTGGCCGCCGAAACGCTTCACGCCGAGCCGCTGAGCATTTGAATCGCGACCGTTACGGGAGCTGGATGCACCCTTCTTATGTGCCATGTTCTTGACCCTCCTCGGGTGAAATCAGCTCTGAAGCTCTAGCTACTTGATGCCGGTGACCTTGAGGACCGTCAGCTTCTGCCTGTGGCCCTGACGCTTGTGGTAGCCGGTCTTGTTCTTGAACTTGTGGATCCGGATCTTCGGGCCCTTGGTGTGCTCGACGACCTCACCCGTGACCGAGATCTTGGCCAGCTTGTCGGCGTCGGTCGTCAGATCGGATCCGTCGACGACGAGAACGGGAGCAAGCGAGACAGCAGTGCCGGGCTCACCCTCGATCTTCTCGACCTTGACGAGGTCACCAACAGCGACCTTGTACTGCTTTCCGCCGGTCTTGACGATCGCGTACGTTGCCATCGGAGGGCTACCCCTTGCTTCTTCGAACTTGCTCGCGCCACAGTGGGCGCGACTGGTCTGGTGTGACGGCTAGCTCGGTCGAGATCGCGCAGCCATCACAAGTGAGGGCACAGCTGACCTTCATCGCCGAGTAGCGACTGGTCAAGGTTACAGGAAGGCAACCGTTCCGTACAAACCGGCGCCGATTGCCTTCCCGCAGTCCCTCGTCAGTTGTCGGCGTCCACCGGCGGGCCGGCGGGACGTGCTGCGGCACGGCGACGACGCGGCCTGCGCGGCGATGCCTGCGAATCCCCGCCGTCAGGCGAGGACGCCGGCGGCGCACTCACGGCCGACGCCGACATGGCCGGTTCCGGCTCCGGTGCGTGCTCGGCGCCGGTCTCCGATGTCGGGATCACGAACACCGTCCCCGCGCTCGGGGTTTCGGACACCGGCGCTGCCGCTGCTCTCGACACCCGACGGCTCCTTCGCCGCGGCGGGGCCACCGGCTCCGGCTGGGGCTCGGGCTCGGGCTCCACGACGGGTTCCGAGGTCTCGGCGACCGGAGCCGCTTCGGCCGGTGCGGCTTCGACGGCCGGCTCCTCGGCCACAGTCTCTTCCGCCACGGCTTCTTCGACGACCGCTTCCTCGGCGACGGTGTCCTCCGCCTCGGGTGCCACGACGGCTTCCGCAGCGACCGCTGCCGGGGCCTCGGCCACGGCTTCTTCGATGCCGGGCAGGTCTGCCGCCGGAGTCTCCGCCTCGGCGGCGACAGGCTGCTCGGGCTCGGGAACCGCCGCCGCGGGCTGCTCGGCGGATTCCGCCTCGTGCCCGCTGTGTGCGTGCGCGGCCTCCTCCTCGTGATGGTGGTGTGCCATCGCGAGAGCGACCGGGTGGGCCCGCTTGACGGTGGCATCCACCGTCGGGGTCTCTTCGTGCACGGGAGGCTGCGACGTCTCCCCACCGGACGACTTGTCGCGGCCCCGCTTCTTTCGGGAGCCGCCGGAGTCGCCGCCGCGGGACGACCCGCGCGCACCGTTGTCCTCGGAGGTCTTCACCTCGATCGGCTCGGCGTGGACGACGATGCCCCGGCCGTGGCAGTGCTCACAGGTCGTCGAGAACGCCTCGACCAGCCCGGTGCCCAGCTTCTTCCGCGTCATCTGGACCAGGCCCAGCGACGTGACCTCGGACACCTGGTGGCGGGTGCGATCCCGGCCCAGGGCCTCCGTCAGGCGTCGCAGCACGAGATCGCGGTTCGATTCGAGCACCATGTCGATGAAGTCGACGACGATCATGCCGCCGATGTCGCGCAGGCGCATCTGCCGGACGATCTCCTCGGCCGCCTCGAGGTTGTTCCGGGTGACGGTCTCCTCGAGGTTTCCGCCGGCGCCGGTGAACTTGCCGGTGTTGACATCGACCACGGTCATGGCCTCGGTGCGGTCGATCACCAGCGTGCCACCGGAGGGCAACCAGACCTTGCGGTCGAGTGCCTTCGCCAGCTGCTCGTCGATGCGGTGCGCCTCGAAGACGTCGACACCGTTGTCCGACGTGTGCTGCTCGAGCCTCGGCATGAGGTCGGGGGCGACGGACCTGATGTACGACTCGACCGTCGACCAGGCCTTGTCTCCCTCGATCACGAGCTTGGAGAAGTCCTCGTTGAACAGGTCGCGGATGACCTTCACGAGAAGGTCGGGCTCCTCGTACAGGGCCTGCGGGTTGCCGGACTTACCGGATTCCGCCTTCGCGGCCTGAGCCTCGATCCCGGCCCACTGGTCCTGCAGACGTTTCACGTCGCGGGCGAGTTCTTCCTCGCTCACCCCCTCGGACGCGGTCCGGATGATGACTCCGGCGTCCGAGGGCACGATGTCGCGCAGGATGTCCTTGAGGCGCTTGCGTTCCGTGTCGGGCAGTTTGCGGCTGATACCGGTGGACGTGCCGCCGGGCACGTACACGAGGAAGCGGCCCGCGAGGCTGATCTGCGTCGTCAGCCGTGCACCCTTGTGCCCGACCGGGTCCTTGCTGACCTGGACCAGCACCTGGTCGCCCGGCTTGAGCGCCTGCTCGATCTTGCGGGAGTTGCCACCGAGCCCGGCAGCCTCCCAGTTGACCTCACCCGCGTACAGCACGCCGTTGCGGCCGCGGCCGATGTCGATGAACGCGGCTTCCATGCTGGGCAGCACGTTCTGGACGCGCCCGAGGTACACGTTGCCGACCATCGACGCCGACGCCGACGTGGTCACGAAGTGTTCGACGAGAACGCCGTCTTCGAGCACGGCGACCTGCGTCGTCGCGTGCGGTTGCCCGGTGGCGATGCGGTCGCGCACCACCATCACTCGGTCGACGGCCTCGCGGCGGGCCAGGAACTCCGATTCCGTGAGGATCGGTGGGCGCCTGCGGCCGGCATCGCGGCCGTCGCGGCGACGCTGACGCTTCGCCTCGAGCCGTGTCGACCCCGTGATGCCCTGGACCTCGTCCTTCGAGCGGCTCTTGTTGCGAGGTTCACGCTCGTGGACGACGGTGTTCGGCGGATCGTCCTCGGACGTGGCCTCTCCCGACCCCTCGCCACCGGACTTGCGACGGCGGCGGCGGCGACGGCGACGGCTCGATCCGTCGGAGTCACCCTCACCGGTCTCTTCGTCACCGGACTCCGCTTCGGCCTGCTCGGCCTCCGCGGGCTGCTCCTCGGAATCCTTCTTCGGCTTCTCTTCGGGCTCCCGAGTCGGTGTCTCGGCGGCCTTCTCCTCGCGAACGGATTCCCGCGCGGATTCCTCGGCCTCGGCACCCTCGGTGTCGATGTCCGTGTCCTGCTCGTTCTGCTGTTCGCCCCGTCCGCGACCACGGCCGCGGCGGCCGCGGCGACGACGACGCGGCTGATCGCCGTCGACGTCGGACTCGTCCGACTCGGTGTCGGCGGTTCCGGTGTCCGTGGCCTTGGCGGGCTCGGGCACCTCCTCGCGCGTTTCGGCGACGGGCGGCTGCTCGGTGGTGGGTTCCGGGGTCCCGGCGTCCCGGCGGCTGCGCCGGCGACGCGGCGGAGTCTCGACCGCTGCGAGGTCGGGCTGCAGGAACAGCGGGACCTGCGAGGCGGCGGGCGGGGTCTCGACGGCGGGCTCGGCGGCGGGCGCCTCGACCTGGTAGGACGCGGTGGTGAACAGGTCACGTCCGAGGTCGCGCTCGGCGACCGCGGCCTCCTCCGCGACGGGCTCCTGGGCGGCCGCTTCCTCGGTGGGAACTGCGGGAGCCGGAGTCTGCTCGGCCGCTGCTTCCTCGACGTCCGCGGCCGCGACCGGTTCCGGTGCGACCTCGACGACGGGTTCGGCGGGGGGCTCCGCGACCGGTTCTGGGGCCGGGGTCTTCGCGACCGGTTCGACCGCGGCGGGTGGTTCGGTGGGAGCGATCTGCGCAGCGGTGAAGGCTGCGTGCACCCGCTCGGCGACGTCGCGTTGCAGGCTCGACTGCGCGCTGCGCAGTTCGGTTCCGAGGGCCGCAGCCTCGGCGAGAACCTGCTTGCTCGTTACGCCCAGCAACTTCGCGAGGGCGTGAACGCGGATCTTCTCCGGAAGGGCGGGAACCGCGCTCCCGGTGGTGGCCGTTTCGTTCGGCTCTGAATTTGTGGGCGGCGCTTGATCGGCCACGTAGTCTCCTCAGCCCCCGGGCGCGTCCACTCCCGTGTCTGGGAGTGTCACGCGGCCACGCGAGGGCGCAGTATGTGTACTCGCGCCCCAGATGTGAGCGCGAGATTGTCTGGTCTCGCTCCACACAGCGCGTGCAGTGTCCGTTTTCACTGCACACCCATGTAGTGCCTTGCGGATGGCCGTCATCCCCGGCGCGAGCGCCTGATCATCCAGCGTGCCGAACGCCCAGGTATTTCCTGTTGACGCAGGGGCAGCGATGAAGGGCATCGAGCCGTGGTGTCATCCGGTCGAAGCCGCGTGGTGCACAAATTGCGGTCCGACCACCCCCAGTATCCCACACGTGTGCCTCAGTCCGTGCCAGCGGCGCTCGTATCGGTCTGGAACATGTTCCGCACGCGATGGCGCCGCCGGCCCGGAGGGCAGGTCGGTGGGTCGAGGGGTGGGTGGAGAGGTACGTCAGTTGGCGGCGAGGTGGGGGAACCAGAGGGCGATCTCGCGCTCGGCGGACTCGACCGAGTCGGAGCCGTGTACCAGGTTCTCCTGGGCTTCGAGCCCGAAATCGCCGCGAATCGTGCCTGGGACGGCCTTCTCGACCGGGTCGGTGCCCCCGGCGAGCTGACGGAACGCGGCGATCGCACGGGGACCTTCGAGGACTGCCGCGACGAGCGGGCCGCCCGTGATGAATTCCAGCAGGCCGGGGTAGAAGGGGCGGCCCTCGTGCTCGGCGTAGTGGGCGGCTGCGATGTCGCCGGGAGCGGTGCGCAGGTCGAGCGCGGAGATCGTCAGACCTTTCCGCTCGATACGACCGAGGATTTCTCCTACATATCCGCGGGCAACGGCATCGGGCTTGATCAGTACAAGGGTGCGCTCAGTCACGGCGCACAGCCTAAATGGTCAGCCCCGCTGCCCCGGCAGCAGGCCCCGCTCCATTCTCTGGCGGACGTTCCGGCGGAAGTAGAGCAGGTATCCCCACAGGATGGCGAAGACCACTCCGACCGAACCGATCGACACGTGGACGAAGAACCCGAGTAGCAGCCCCACCTGCAACAACAGGTTGTACTTCATCGCCCAGGGGCGGCCCTGCAGGCCCGCCCCGAGGATCATGAGCACCGCGAGCCCCACGAGGTAGGTTCCGGACCACCAGGTGAGTCCGCCGCCGACCGTCGCGACGACCGGCAGGGCGAGAAGCACCACGATGGCTTCCAGGATCAGAGATCCCGCGACCACCCCGCGGAATCCCTTCCACGGGTCCTTGGTCGGCGGTCCGAACTCCGGTTCCGAAGCATTCGAGTCCGGCTCGCTCACGCTGGGTCCTTTCCGAAGAGGGTGCGGGCCGCACCGGCGGTCACCACGGATCCGGTGACCACGACGCCCGCCCCCGATACTGCCTCACCGGGTTCGGCGACCTCCTCGGCCAGCCCGATGGCCGTTTCCAGCGCGTCCGCGAGCGTGGGTGCCACGACGACGCGTTCGTCGCCGAACTTGGCGACCGCGAGATTGGCGAGATCGTCGACGTCCATGGCCCGTGCCGAACCGTTGTTCGTGACGACGAGCTCGTCGAACACCGGTTCCAGCGCCGACAGGATGCCGTCGACGTCCTTGTCCCCCATCACGCTGACGACGCCGACCAGCTTGCGGAAGTCGAACTCGGCGGTCAGGGCGGCGGCGAGCGCACGCGCCCCGTCCGGGTTGTGGGCGGCGTCGAGGAACACGGTCGGGGCGCTGCGCACACGTTCGAGCCGGCCCGGATTGACGACCGAGGCGAACGCCTCCCGGATGGCCTCCTGGTCGAGCTGCCGTTCCGGGCCCGCACCGAAGAACGCCTCCACGGCCGCGAGCGCGAGCGACGCGTTACGCGCCTGGTGCTCCCCGTGCAGGGGCAGGAAGATGTCGGTGTAGACCCCGCCGAGGCCCTGCAGTTCGAGCTGCTGACCCCCGACCGCGATCTGCCGGGCGAGCACCGTGAACTCGGAGCCCTCCCGCGCGACCGCGGCATCCACCTCGACGGCCCTGCGGAGCAGCACCTCCATCACTTCCGGTGTCTGCTCGGCCAGGATCGCAACGGCGTCGCGGGGCACGAGCGCGTCCTCGCGGCCCTTCTTGATGATGCCGGCCTTCTCCTCGGCGATCCCGGCCAGGTCGTCGCCGAGATACTCGGCGTGATCGAGGCTGATCGGGGTGATCACCGCGATCTCGCCGTCGATGACATTGGTTGCGTCCCAACGCCCGCCGAGACCCACCTCGACGACGGCGACATCGACGGGCGCCTCCGCGAACGCGGCGTACGCCATCGCGGTGAGCACCTCGAACTTGCTCATCGCGGGGCCGCCGGCCGCCTGCGACTGCTGGTCGATCATCTGCACGTACGGCTCGATCTCCCGATACGTGTCGACGTACCGGCGGGGCGACACCGGGCGCCCGTCGAGGCTGATGCGCTCGGTGGCGAGCTGCAGGTGCGGGCTGGTGGTGCGGCCGGTGCGCCGGTGCAGCGCCGTGAGCAGCGCGTCGATCATCCGCGTCACCGACGTCTTGCCGTTGGTGCCGGTGACGTGGATGGCGGGATAGCCGTGCTGCGGCGAACCGAGCACGTCCATCAGGGCCGCGATCCGGGTGAGGGACGGCTCGATCTTCGTCTCGGGCCACCGCTTGTCGAGTTCCGCCTCGACCAGTGTCAGCTCCGCGAGGTCGACAGGACTGACTCCCTCCGGCGTGAAGTCGGGCGAGGTCACGCGCCTTCCAGCTCCTTCAATCGCTTGGTGATGCGTTCGATTTCTTCCGTCGCGATCTGCTGACGCGTACGGATCTTCTCCTTGACGGCGTCGGGGGCCTTGGCCAGGAACGCCTCGTTGGACAGCTTGGCGGTGGTACCGGCAAGTTCCTTCTGGGCGGCCGCGAGGTCCTTCTCCAGCCGGGCCTTCTCGGCGCCGAGGTCGACGTTGCCGGACGTGTCGAGGTCGACGGTGACGGTCGCCTTGCTCAGGCGCACCTCCACCGACGCGGACACCGCGAAACCGTCCTCCGGGTCCGTCAGGCGCGCCAGCGACGTGACCGCGGCGAGCTGCGTGTCCAGATCGGCCTCGGCGATGCCGCTGATGCGTGCGGGAACCCGCTGCGAGGGCTTGAGACCCTGATCGCTGCGGAACCGGCGCACCTCGGTCACCAGTCGCTGCATGTCCTCGACGCGCTGCGCCGCAACTGCATCCGCGGCTGCCTCGCTCGACTGCGGCCACTGCGCCACGACGACGGACTCACGCTCGGTCAGCGCCTTCCACAGCGTCTCGGTGACGAATGGGATCACCGGGTGGAGCAGGCGCAACAGGGCGTCGAGGACGTTGCCGAGCACGGCCCTCGTGTTCGCCGCGATCGTGTCGTTCTCGGCGAACTGCACCTTGGCCAGCTCGAGGTACCAGTCGCAGACCTCGTCCCACGCGAAGTGGAACAGCGCCTCGCACGCCTTGCTGAACTCGTACCGGTCGAATGCGGCGTCGACCTCCCCGCGCACCTGCTCGAGACGGTCGAGAATCCAGCGGTCGGCGTCGGTCAGCTGGTCGCGTCCGGGCAGTGGCGCCGGCGCGGCCCCGTTCATGAGGGCGAACTTGGTCGCGTTGAACAGCTTGGTCGCGAAGTTCCGCGACGATTGCGCGTGGTCCTCGCCGACGGACAGGTCGCTGCCGGGATTGGCGCCGCGGGCCAGCGTGAAGCGGAGCGCATCCGCGCCGAAGCGGTCGACCCAGTCGAGCGGGTCGATGCCGTTGCCCCGCGACTTCGACATCTTCTTGCCGAACTGGTCGCGGACGAGGCCGTGCAGGAACACGTCCTCGAACGGCACCTGCGGTCCGGACTTGCCTTCGCTGAACACCCCGTCGCTTCGCTCGCCCCGCCCAGCGATGGCGTCGTCCTCCGACACGTACGTGCCGAACATCATCATCCGCGCCACCCAGAAGAACAGGATGTCGTAACCGGTGACGAGAACACTTGTGGGATAGAACTTCTCGAGCTCGGGCGTCTTCTCGGGCCAGCCCATGGTCGAGAACGGCCACAGCCCGGAGGAGAACCAGGTGTCGAGGACGTCGGGATCCTGCACCCAGCCCTCGGGTGCGGTCTCGTCCGGTCCGAAGCACGCGACCTCGCCGTCGGGGCCGTACCAGATCGGGATCCGGTGACCCCACCACAGCTGACGCGAGATGCACCAGTCGTGCATGTCGTCGACCCACGCGAACCACCGCGGTTCCTGGCTGGCCGGGTGGATGACCGTGTCGCCGTTGCGCACCGCGTCACCCGCGGCCTTCGCGAGGGACTCGACCTTCACCCACCACTGCAGCGACAGGCGCGGCTCGATGGACTCACCGGTGCGCTCGGAATGCCCGACACTGTGCAGGTAGGGCCGCTTCTCCGCGACCACGCGACCCTGCTCGGCGAGGGCCTCGCGCACCTTGACGCGCGCCTCGAAGCGGTCGAGACCGTCGAATTGCGTTCCCGTGTCGGCGATCTTGCCGGTCTTGTCCATGATGGTCGGCATCGGCAGGTTGTGCCGCAGGCCCATCTCGAAGTCGTTGGGGTCGTGCGCGGGCGTGATCTTGACGGCGCCGGTGCCGAACTCGGGATCGACGTACTCGTCCGCGATGATCGGGATGTCGCGCCCCGTGAAGGGATGCTCGAGCGTCGTCCCGATCAGGTGCTTGTATCGCTCGTCGTCGGGGTGGACGGCCACGGCGGTGTCACCGAGCATCGTCTCGACACGGGTGGTCGCGACCACGACGTGCGGCTCGTCGTCGTTCAGGGAGCCGTACCGCAGCGAGACCAGCTCACCCTCGACGTCCTCGAACTTCACCTCGATGTCGGAGATCGCCGTCTGCAGCACTGGCGACCAGTTGACGAGACGCTCGGCCCGGTAGATCAGCCCGTCGTCGTACATGCGCTTGAAGATCGTCTGGACGGCGCGGGACAGCCCGTCGTCCATGGTGAACCGGTCGCGGCTCCAGTCGACGCTGTCACCGATGCGGCGCATCTGGCCGCCGATGGTGCCACCGGACTCGCGCTTCCAGTCCCACACCTTCTCGATGAACAGCTCGCGGCCGAAGTCTTCCTTCGTCTTGCCGTCGACGGCGAGCTGCTTCTCGACAACGGTCTGCGTCGCGATGCCCGCGTGGTCCATGCCGGGCAGCCACAGCACCTCGTAGCCCTGCATCCGCTTGCGGCGGCTCAGCGCGTCCATCAACGTGTGGTCGAGCGCGTGACCCATGTGCAGGCTGCCGGTCACGTTCGGCGGCGGCAGGACGATGGAGTAGCCCGGCTTGTCGCTGTGCGGGTCCGCACGGAAGTAACCGGCGTCTACCCAGCCCTGATACAGATCGTCCTCGACGGAACTGGGGTCCCAGCTCTTCGGGAGGGCATCGGCACGGTTCTGGGGATTTTCTGGAGCTGCACTGGTCACCCGTCGAGTCTAATGAACGCGCGGACGACCGACGACGGGGCTACCGTCCGCCTCGCTACTGGTCGCTGAACAGGGCGCGGTGCACCTCGGTGGCGGTGCGATGCTCCGGGTCGACGGGGCGCAGCGCCTCGCCGGCATCCTCGCCGCCTGCCTGGGATCCTGCGGTGCTGTGCAGCTCGGAGAAGAGCTGCACGTGGTGGTCGTTCAAGGGATTCCTCCGGTTCGTCTGCCGCATCCAGTGCGGCAACCACTCGAGAGTGTCGAGTATGCATCGAAAACGCCGCCGATCGGCGGCGACACGGCGACGGGCGCGCCGGTGGTGTTCACACACACGCCGGCAGAAGGCTCAGCCGGCCCGCTGTGCCACCACACAGGCGAGGTAGAGCGTCATACCCAGACCCGGTTCGTCCAGCGGGCGACCGAGGAGCCGGGCGATCTTGTCGAGTCGGTTGGCGAGGGTATTGCGGTGGACGTGCAGCCGCTGCGCCGCCCGGCTGGAGTTGAACCCGCACTCCCCCCAAGCGATCAGCGTCTCCTGCAGGTGCGGCCAGTCGTTGTCGGTGGCCAACGCGCCGAGCACCGCCCGTGACAGTCTGTCACGGGTTTCCGCGGGTATCACCGAGACGGCCTGATGGAGGCGGAACCGGTCGATGTCGTAGACCTGCCCGCGTGGGTCGAGAACCGCGCCGAGCCGGAGCGCGTCGTACGCGTCCTGGGACGAGAGATTGAGCTGTTCGACCCCGTGCGCGATCGATCCGATCCCCACGCGGGTGTCCCATCCCCGTTCGCGGACCAGGGACACATACTTCCGGCACCGGTCCGTCAGAGCCGCATCCGCCGCGGGGGTCCGTGCGGTCACCACGGTGGTGACCGCGACGACCTGCCGAGCGAGCGGCGCGACCAGATCGGTCGCGGAGTCGAAGGCGTCCTGCACGGCGCGCAGGACCCTGTGCGACACGGGCTGCCCCTGGACCGCGACGTCGTCGGAGTGACTGTCGTAGCTGATCAGCACCATGACCCGGGGAAGGCGCAGGTCGTATCCCAGACCCGTTGCCCGCCGGACGATCTGGGCCTCGGTGAACGTGGAGCGATGCCAATCACAGATGTCGCGGAGCAGCTCTTCCGCAGCCCGCTCGTAGGTCAGCCGGGTACCGATCCGCGAGGCCTCCTGCATCAGGATTTCGGTCTGCCGCTTGACCACGAGCCCGAATTGCTCGACCTGCTCGGGTGAGCCGGACAGCCCGATCGTGCCCACCACGTCACCGTCGATGACGAGCGGAATGGTGACGCCGGGCAGACTGCCGACGAGGTCGCGGACGTCCGCTGCCGAATGCGCGATCATGCGCCGCGCACGGATCACCTCGATCGATGCCTCGTGGAATTGGCCGATGCGACGTTCGTCCCCGCTGCCGACTACCGTGCCCGCCGCGTCCGTGATGAGCACGTTGAACCCGATGACGTCGGTGATCTCGTTCGCGATCTGTTGCGCCAGAGCCTCACTCAGCATCGACAGCCCTTCCGAACCCTTCGAGGGATTGTGCATATCGCACAACTCAGTACCGAATCCAGTATAAATCAAGGTCAACTTGCCTAGTGACCACGGTCACATGCCGTTCCTACGATGGGTGCATCCCAACTAGGAGTTCACATGGCAATCCTCGACTGGATACTTCTCGGTGCCTACTTCCTGCTACTCGTCCTGATCGGCGTCCAAACCATGCGACGCGTCAAGTCGCCGGACGATTTCGCCGTGGCAGGCAACCGAATCATCTGGCCGGTCTTCTTCGGCAGCCTGGCCGCAGCGTTCCTCGGCGGCGGAGCATCGCTCGGCATCGCCGGCGCTGCGATGCGTGACGGCTACGTGTACATGTTCGCCTTCTGCGCGTTCGGCGTTCAGACGGTGCTCGTCGGCTACTTCGTTGCGCCCAGACTCAAGAATTACATCGGCGCCCACACCCTCGGCGACATCATGGAGGCCCACTACGGCCGGTCGGCGAGACTGGTGACCGGCATACTGTCCGTCGTCCTGTGTGCCGGCATCCTCGGCGCCCAGGCCCTGGCCATCGGTACCGTCGTCAACGCCACCCTCGACGTGCCCACCGTGCCCGCGGTGATCATCGGCATGGGAGTGGTCGTGCTCTACTCCTCGTTCGGTGGGGCCTGGGCGGTAATCCAGACGGACCTGTTGCAGTTCGTCTTCCTGGGAGTACTCCTGCCGGTGGCGCTCCTCATCGGGCTCGACGCCGTCGGCGGACCGTCGGCTCTCCTGGACAGTGTTCCCGCCGAGCATCTTTCGTTCATGGGTGACTACTCCCCCGCACAGTTCCTCACGCTGTTCGCTGCACTACTGCTCGGCGAGACGCTGGTCCCGCCGTACGCGCAGCGGACGTTCTCCACTCCCGACTCGCGGCAGGCCCGTAAGGGTTACGCACTGGCCGGGTTCTTCTCGTTCTTCTTCTTCTTCACGTCGGCGTCTCTCGGGTTGATCGCACTCGTCCTGTACCCGGACATCGAAAGCGATCAGGCGCTTCCGACCGTGGTGATGAATCTGATGCCGGTCGGCGTTCTCGGGCTGGTGGTGGCGGCGCTGATGGCGGTCGTGATGTCGACGGCGAGTTCCTACCTCAATTCCACCGCCGTCGTCCTGACCAAGGACATCTACCAGCCCCTCAGCCCCACCGAGCTGCCGCCGTCGAGGCGGCTCACCGTCGAGCGGGCCACCAGTGTCGTCGTCGGTGCCGGGGCGACCATCTTCGCGCTCAGCGTTCCGTCCATCGTCGACGCCCTTCTCTACAGCTACACACTGTGGGCTCCGACGGTCATCGTTCCGTTGTTCGGCGCCGTGCTGTTCGGCGTGCGATCCGCGCCGGCGGCACTGTCGGCGATCACGGCGGGCGCGATCGTCACCGCGGTGTGGCAGTGGGGCCTCGACGCTCCGTTCGGCCTGGACGGGCTGGTGCCCGGCGTCGTCGCCAACCTGCTCGTCTTCGTCACGGTCGCGATGACCACCTCGTCCCGCTATCCGCGCCGGCAACAGCCTGCCGTCCGCGTCACCGAAGGAGAATTCGCATGATTCCCGTCCTCCTCTATTACGGGGTACCCACCGCCGTCATCGCCGTCACCCTGTGGGTCGGATTCCTCGGCTGGCGCTTCTACGTCAAGGAAGTGCTGCGCGGTGACAGCGGTGACACCACAGCGGGTGAGCGCGACCATGGGTGACATCGTGGACGTTCCCGGGGTGACCACCGGCACCAGCCCGTACCCGTCGGCGCGCAGGGTGGGCGACCTCGTGTTCGTCTCCGGCCAGGTCTCGTTCGACGACACCGGCGACGTCGTCGGCACCGACGTGGTGGAGCAGACACGTCACTCCCTCACACGTCTCGACAGGGTTCTCGCCGCGGCCGGCGCCACCTTGCACGACATCGCTTCGGCCACGGTGTATCTCGCGAACGCAGGCGACGCCCCGCGCTTCAACGAGGAATGGATGCGCTGGTTTGCCGCAGAACACCGCCCGGCCAGGGCAACGGTGGTCGCGGCCCTGCTGGACCCGCAGCTGCTCGTGGAGATACAGGCCGTCGCCGTCACGGGCCGGGGCTCGACCGAAGGAAAGGAAACGGAATGAAGGTGGCAGTTCTCGGAGCAGGGGTCGTCGGTGTGGCGACTGCCCACGCTCTGGCCGAGCGTGGACACGAGGTTCATGTATACGACCGGCGCAGCGAGGTCGCGTCCGACACCAGCGCGAGCACCGCCGGATTGATCGCCCCCGGTCACTCCTACGCGTGGGCGTCGCCGTCGGCTCCCACCATGCTGGCCCGATCGTTGCTCGGCGCGTCGACCTCGATCCGTGTCCGGCCCCGGGCGGACGCCGAACTCGCCCGGTGGGGTGTGCGATTCCTCCGCGAGTGCACGGCCTCCCGGGCGCGGTCGAACACTCTCGCGAAGCTCCGACTGGCCCGGTACAGCCAGCAGCTGATGGACGAACTCACCGCCCGCGAGAACCTGGAGTACTGCCAGACACGCAACGGCGTGCTGTACCTGTACCGGGACGAAGCGGAACTGGAACGAGCGCAGGTGAACTCGCAACTGCTCCGCGACCACGGACAGCTGCAGGACGTGCTGGGACCCGACGAGATCGTGGCCGCGGAGCCCGCGCTCGGTCACGGGACGGCCACGTTCGCGGGGGCGATCCACGACCGCACCGACGGCACCGGCGACCCGCACAGGTTCTCGGTGGGGCTTGCCGAGGAATGCGGACGGCTGGGGGTCAGGTTCCACCTGGGCACGTCCGTCATGCGCCTCGAGACCGACGGCGCGGCCATCACGTCAGCCGTCACCGACCGGGGCGAGATTCGCGCGGATGCCTTCGTTCTCGCCGCCGGGGCCGCGAGCGCTCTCGTCGCGAGGAGTATCGGTGTGCGACTGCCCGTCTACCCGGCCAAGGGATACACGCTGACCGCGACCGTCAAGGACCCCGAACGCGCACCGGTGGTGGGTGGCATCGACGAGAAGACGCTCGTCGCCTGGTCGCGGTTCGGTGACGAACTGAGAATGTCGGCGACCGCGGAATTCGTCGGATACGACCGCAGTCACTCGCCCGCCGACTACGCGGGGATCGTGGACGCGGGGAACGAACTGTTCCCCGGCGCCGTGGACTGGGACACGGCCAGGTATCGGACGGGCCTTCGCCCGATGACACCCGACGGCCCGCCGATGATCGGACTGGGACGGCACGACAATCTGTACTTCAACACCGGTCACGGTCACGTCGGCTGGACCATGGCGGTCGGCTCGGCCCGCATCCTCGCGGACCTCGTCGACGAACGGCGACCGGACATCGACCCGACTCCGTACTCCCCGATTTCGTCCCGTCGGCATCCGAGCCGGCGAGGCGCGTAACGAAGTGCACTGACCCGACGACTATCCGAGCGTGCCTCCGGAAACGGCGGCGCCCCGACCTCGCTGACCGCAACCCCCGACTGCGGTCAGCGAGGTCGTCTCGGGCAGAGGCTCGATCAGCCGCTTTCGGCGTCGCGCTTGGCGAACGCCAGTTGCATTTCCCAGCCCTCGACATTGCCTTCGTAGGCGGCCGCGCGGCGCTCGGCATTCGGGTACAGGGCGGCGAATCCGGTCTCGACGACGCGGAGGAGTGTGCCGCCGTCCCGCTCCGACAGGAAGAACTCGACCAGGGTGGACGTGCCATCCACGAGCGGCCGCGCGGGATCGTCTCCCCCACGGAACGAGACGTAGTGCGGTGCGTCGGACGTGACGGGAAGTATCGGGAAGCGCCCGTACGGGGGAAAGTCCACGACGAAGACGTCGCCTTCACGTGTGGTGGTCGTCGTGCCGGGTTCGCCGTCGCCGATGAACCAACCGGGTTCACTCACCAGCCGGAACACCCGCTCGATGGGGGCATCGATCTGGATCTCGCGCTCGATCCTGTCCTCGGATGCGTCCGGAACGCTCATGATCATCCTCACCTCTCGACAATGTGCTACCTCACGGTTGCACATCGGCGTGCATTTGCGCAACCTTCAGGTTGCACTAGCGGGGTGAAGGGCCGGAAAGACGCGTCCGGGCGCCCGCCCGTCGCGGAGGGCGATGGGGCGGGCACCCGGGGAACGTGTCAGCTGAAGTGCGCCAGCAGGGCGTCGCGCTGACGGTCGCCGAGGCCACGGAGGCGGCGCGTCGGAGCGATCTCCAGGTTGGCCATGATCTCCTGGGCCTTCACCTTGCCGATCTTCGGCAAGGCTTCCAGAATGGCGCTGACCTTGGTCTTTCCGATGATGTCGTCGACATCGGCCTTGGAAAGGACCTGCTTGAGGGTGATGTCACCGGACTTGAGCTTGTCCTTGAGCTCCGCGCGTGCCTTACGAGCGGCGGCGGCCTTCTCGAGAGCTGCTGCCCGCTGTTCGTCAGTGAGCTGGGGAAGTGCCACGATGTCTCCTTCATTCGGGGTACGTATCGAACACCGTAGCGAGAGAACCGCAACTTCACCGCATCCATCGGACGTGTCGCGCATCCTGTCCGATTCGACACGCCCCGGCTCACAGGTCCGGCGGCACGAAAAATGCCAGGACGCCGGCGGTGTGCTGTGTCATGCTCGACGTGTTCCGATCGGTTCACACGTCGAGTTCAGGAAGGACGTAGCGATGCGCGCACTGCCCGCAGCCCACGCAACCCGGTTGCGGCCGTCACGCACGGGCGCCGCCTCCTTCCCCGCCGGCCGGCAAGGCGAACGCGGGATCATGCCCGCCCCGAAGACCTGCCGCACCGCCCGACACGCCTGACTCGACTTCCGTCGCCGGCGTGCTCCCACCGCCGCGAACCGACGACAGAACCGAGATCTCCCGTGAGGCACTTCTCCCGTAACCCACCCGGCAACACCCTCGACGCCCGCAACTGGTCGCGCGCGGATGTGCTGGTCGTCAATGTGACGTACGAGGCCCTCTGCGAGATTCCCGCGGAGCGCGCCGTCGTGCTGATCAGTGTCGGTGCGGCCGAGACGGTCGCGGATCGGGAGCCGCCGTTCCCGATTCGCTCGCAGCACGTCGAGATCAGCCTCCCGCAGACCATTCGACTGCTGCGTTACGTCTACGTCCCGCACTCCGAAATGGTGACCGACAGCAGCCGCGCGACGTTCGCGGGCGTGTTCCGCCGCGACCGCAATCGTTGCGGCTACTGCGCCGAGCCGGTCGCGACGACCATCGACCACGTGCTGCCGAGGAGCCGCGGTGGCCCGAACACCTGGGCCAACCTCGTGGCCTGCTGCGTCCCCTGCAACCAGAGGAAGGCCGACCGCACACCGGAGGAGGCGGGAATGCCGCTCCTCTGGGAGCCGAAGGCGCCCCGGCACATCGAGAAGGCGCAGCGGCTGATCTGGAGGGATCTCGCGGCGGTCTGACCGCGAGATCCCTGCACCCGCCTCCACCCGACCGACCTTCTCCCGGGAAGGGGAGATTTCCCGATGACCGACGTCCTGGACACGACCCTGTCCACCCTGCTGCCTGCCTCCGACGACCCCGCCGGCTGGGTTGACGCGGCGTGCCGCGCCGACCCAGAGCCGGACCGGTGGTTCCCGTTCCCGACCGAGGACTTCGAGTACGCGCGCGACGTCTGCCATCGCTGCGCACTGCGGATGCGCTGCGAGCTGTTCGCCAGGACCACCGGTCAGACTGGTGTGTGGGGTGGCAAGGAATTCGATCGGGGTCGCGAGAAGCGGACGTGAATCCGCCTCGGCCCGGCCCCGGTCCGCCGGCTACCGGCCCAGAATCTCGGGCAGCGCGACGTCCTCGCCCCGCACGTGCTCGGAGAGGAACGACAGCACCACCTGATACCAGACCTTCGCGTTCTGCGGGGTGAGGATCCAGTGGTTCTCGTCCGGGAAGTAGAGGAAGCGGTGTTCGGTGCGACCGTCGTCGTCCGCGGGCAACCCCGACTCGGACAGCAGCTCGAACCACAGCCGCAGCCCCTCTCCGATCGGAACGCGAAAGTCCTTGTCGCCGTGAATGACCAGCATGGGGGTCACGATGTCCGCGACGTACAGGTGCGGCGAGTTCTCCACCGCCATCTCGGGCGTCATCTCCCGCTGCCAGTACCAGGCGGCATCGGTGGTGGGGCCGAACTGGTCCAGCGCCCACAGGCTGGCGTGGGTGACGATCGCCTTGAACCGGTCGGTGTGTCCGGCGATCCAGTTGGCCATGTAACCGCCGAACGATCCGCCCATCGCCGCGGTGCGCTTCTCGTCGATCTCCGGCAGTGCCACCGTGGCGTCGGTGATCGCCATGAGATCGGTGAACGGGGCCTTGCCCCACTTACCCCAGCCCCGCTCGACGAACTCCTGCCCGTAGCCGGTGGACAACGCCGGATCCGGCAGCAGCACGGCGTATCCCCGCGCCACGAGCAGCCACGGGTTCCATCGCCACGACCAGGTGTTCCACGACCCCAGAGGGCCGCCATGCACCCACAGCGCGAGAGGAACCGGCGCGTGGGCGGAGGCGCCGGTCGGCACCGCGAGCCACGCGCGCACCGCGGCGCCGTCGGCGGCGACCGTCTCGACCTCCGTCAGCGTGCCCGGCAACTCGGGGAGGTCGGCGGGCGCCTTCAGCAGTGACACGGCGCCGGTGGTGATGTCGATGCGCACCGGGTGCGGCGGCGCCGCGTACGACGCCCGCAGCGCGAACACCGTCGACCCGTCGGGGGCCACCTGCAGGTCGGTGTACGCGCAATCGTCGGTCGTCACCCGAGTGGGGTCCGCGCCGTCACGGAGCAGGAAGATCGGGGCACGCCCACGGTCGTCGGCGGTGACGAGGAGCCCCGAACCGTCGGACAGCCAGGCCACGGACGTTGCCCACCGGTCCCACCCCGGCGCCACCTCCGAGACCGTGCCCGTGTCGAAGCTGTAGCGGTGCAGCGTGAATCGCGGCGCGGCGTCGGGTGTCGCATGCGATTCCCTCGTGAACACGACATGCCGTCCGTCCGGGGAGATCACCGGGTCCGACAGATCGGCGTCGGCGTCGTCGACGAGGACCGTCCGCGCCCCCGTCTCGGTGTCGACGCGTACGAGGATGCTCCGGATCGACGCCAGCGGACCGGGCACCGTCCACGACGACACGACGAACGCGCCGTCGTCGCTCAGCGCGTAGTTCGCCTCCCGCAGTGCCGGACCCGGCATCGGAGTGAGGTCGGTCAGCTCCGGCTCCTGCCCGTTCTCCGCGAGCGCGTCCAGTGAGGCGGACAGGAGGTGGGGCACCTCGGGACCGAGATCGTGGTCCCAGTAGCGGATCGGGTAGCCCGTGTGCAGGATCGCCGAGACCTTCTTCTCCTTGCGCTCGGTGCGCACCCGCTCGTCGTCGGCGGACTCCCCGGATCTCCCGAGAACCCCGGTGGTGACGACGACCCGCGGCGCGCACCGTGCGGCGCGGACCCCGGTGATGCCACCGCCGCGGCGCGCGACGACCACCGCCTCGCCGCCTCGCGCGGGCAGCCGCCACAGATCGTCGGGAAGGTCGTCCTCGTCCTGGGTCGGACGGGAGGACGTGAAGAGGAGATCGCCGTCGCTGGTGAACGTCGGGTTGGACTCCCCGCTGCGACCTCGGGTGAGCCGGCGGGCCGCGAACTCGCCGGTGGGATCGATCTCCCACAGTGCTGTGACGTACTTGGTCGCCTTCTCGTCGAGCGTCGACTGCGCGACGACGAGCCTTCGCCCGTCCGCGGACAGCGCGAGGCCGCCGACGCGGCCGAGCGCGAGGTAGTCGTCGAGGTCGTCGAAAGGAGTTCCGGCGTGGAGTTCAGGAATCGCGGTCACGAGTCGTTGGTATCACGAACCGGGCTCACACCGTCGGACATCCGCGTCTCAGGCGAGCAGGGGCGCGACCCGCGGCGGAATCTCGTTCAACGCGTACGGCAGGCTCAATACGGTGCTCCACGCCATCGCTTCGGCGGCGGCGTCCTCGAGCGTGAGCGTGCGTCCGGCCTTCACCACGTCGAGTTCCTGATAGATCGGTGTCTTGTCGAGCTCCGCGCGCAACTTGTCGCCGTAACCGCCGCCCGCGTACCAGACGAGGAGATCGACGTTCGCGAGCGACAGTTGCTCCGTGCTGATCTCGGCGAAGTTGCCGGTGATCTGTTCCGTCACAGCGGGATTGACGAAGCCGAGTTCGGTGAAGAAGCGGACCTTCGGGTCCTCCGGACCGTACACACCGAACTGCCCGGGACCCTTGAGCGCGCCGACGAGGACGGTCTTTCCCGCGAACGCCGGGTTGGCGGCCCGGACGTCGTCGAACTGCGTCTCGACGGAGGACACGAGCTCCGCGGCCTTGTCCTTCTTGCCGAGCGTCTCGCCGAGAATCCTCGTCTGGTCCTGCCACGGGACGCCGTATTCGGCGAACTCCTTGGGCTGCGCGACCGTCGGCGCGATGGCGCTCAGCTTGTCGTACTGGGCCTGGGTGAGGCCGGAGTAGGTGCCGACCACCAGATCCGGGGCGACCGTCGCGACCTTCTCGAAATCGATGTTGGTCGATGCCGTGCCCACGATCTCGGGCTGCGCGTCGCCGAGGAGGCCCTGCGCCCACGGCCACACGCCGTAGGGATAGTCGCCGTACCAGTCGAACGTGCCTGCCAGCGTGCCGCCGAGCGCGAGGATCGTGTCCTGGTCGTTGTAGCCCACACTGACGATGCGCTGCGGGTCGGTCGGCACCTGGGTCTCGCCGTACTTGTGGGCGATGACGGGACCGGACGGCTCACTGCCGGTGCCGGAGCCGTCGCCGTCCGAGCTGCTGCAGGCCGCGGCGAACGCGAGCAGCGCTCCCCCGGTGCCCACGAGGAATCCGCGTCGGCTCAGGCCGATCCTCTGTTGACCCACGTTCATGCGGCGACCCTCTCGTCTACCAGGTACTACGATCCACTTAGGTAAGGCTTGCCGAGCTTATCCTAAGGGGTCGCGCGGACGGGTTCCCGCCACATCGCCCACAGCGTCGGCCCGCCGTCCGGGATCCGGATCTCGCCGGTGACGTCGAATCCGAACCGCTGGTAGTAGGAAATGTTGTCTTCCTTGCTCGACTCCAGATACGCCGGGAGCCCCTCGGCATCACACCGGTCCAGCCGCGACCGCAACAGCGCCTTCCCGTAACCGCCGCCCCGTCCCGCGCTCGACGTCCCGATCGTCGCCAGATACCAGTGCACGGGATCGACCGGGTGTGCGTCCTCGACGGTTCCGCTCACCGCGGCCCCGACGCCCAGCCGCGAGCCGAACGCGCGGACCAGTCCCGGCAGGCTGAGGATCGACGACAACGTCGACTGCTTCCAGCCGCCGGGCGGATCCCACATGGCGGCCCCGCGGACCAGGCCGTCGCCGTCCTCTGCCAGTTCGGCTCCGCCCCCGGCCAGATGGTGATGGCGGATCTCCACCGCGAACAGTCTCGACAGACCGCGCCGCCTGCGCTCGGGATCCGGCCACATCCACACCATCACGGGATCGTCGAAGAACGCGTCGGCAAGGACGCGCGACAGTTCGGGAATGTCGGATCCGGTCGCCGCTCGCACGCTCACACCCATGTCCAGAGGGTACGGGCACACCAGGCGGGCGCGCCGGAACGACTGGCCGTCGCGCCCGGTTCGGGGCCACTATGGACTCATGACCCGCCCCTCGTCCGCACAAAGTCCGCTCGAATCCGGCGGCAGGTGATGGGCCGCGTCACCGCGCGACGCCCGGTCGTCCGCATCACCGAGCACGGAACGGCACGCAGACCCGATTCGCTGGCCGTCGAAGAACCCCTCGAGATCCGGGTCGGCGGCCGTTCACTGTCGGTGACGATGCGCACGCCGGGCGACGACATCGATCTGGTGCACGGGTTCCTGCTGACCGAGGGCATCATCGAGAGCCGCGACGACGTGTCCGTCGCCCGCTATTGCGACGGCGTCGACGAGAGCGGAGCCAACACGTACAACGTGCTCGACGTGGTTCTGGCCGAGGGCGTCCCGGTTCCGGGTGGACCGGAACGCCGGTTCGTCACCTCGTCGGCCTGCGGGGTGTGCGGCAAGGCGTCGCTGGACCAGGTCCGGACACGGTCACGATTCCCCTTGTCCGGCAACGACTTGTCGGTGACCGCGGCCACGCTGTCGTCGATGCCGGCCACCTTGCGGGCGGGTCAGCGCATCTTCGATTCGACGGGCGGACTGCACGCCGCGGGCCTGTTCACCCCCGACGGCGCACTCGTCGCGTTGCGGGAGGACGTCGGCAGGCACAACGCCGTCGACAAGGTGCTGGGGTGGGCACTGACACAGGAGCGGGTGCCGCTGTCGGGCAGTGTTCTCCTCGTCAGCGGGCGCGCGTCCTTCGAACTGGTGCAGAAGTCCGTGATGGCGGGGATACCGATGCTCGGCGCGGTGTCGGCGCCGTCCTCGCTGGCCGTCGACCTGGCACTGGAATCCGGCACGACGCTCGTCGGCTTCCTCCGCGGGGAGTCGATGAACGTCTATGCCGGAGCCCAGCGCGTGAAGACCGGGGTCTGAGCGGGCGTTTCTAGACGGTGGCGTCGACGAGGAGCGTCGCGCCGGTGGCCGCCTGAACGTCCTCGACGCTGTGGCCGGGAGCGGTCTCGACGAGCCGCAGGCCGTCGGGGGTCACGTCGATGACAGCGAGATCGGTGACGATCTTCTGTACGCAGCGCTTGCCGGTGTACGGCAGCGTGCACTCCTCGAGGATCTTGTGCTCACCCTTCTTGGTGACGTGATCCATCATCACGATGACCTTGCCCGCGCCGTGGACGAGGTCCATCGCGCCGCCCATGCCCTTGACCATGGCGCCCGGGACCATCCAGTTGGACAGGTCGCCGTGGCTGCTGACCTGCATGGCGCCGAGAACTGCCACGTCGACGCTGCCGCCGCGGATCATCGAGAAGGAGTCGGAGGAGGAGAAGAACGCGCCGCCGGGGACCACGGTGATGGTCTCCTTGCCCGCGTTGATCAGTTCGGGGTCGACCTCGTCGTCGGTCGGGTACGGCCCGACGCCGAGGATGCCGTTCTCCGAGTGCAGGATGACGTCCTTGCCGGCCGGGATGTGACCGGGGATCAGGGTGGGCATGCCGATGCCGAGGTTCACGTACTGCCCATCCTCGAGCTCGGCCGCGACCCGGGCCGCCATCTCGTCACGCGTCCAGCTCATGCCCGTACCGTCCTGTTCTCGATTCCCGTTTCCTGCTTGCCGACCTCGACCACACGCTGGACGAAGATGCCGGGGGTGTGCACCTCGGCGGGGTCGATCTCGCCGGGCTCGACGAGGTACTCGACCTGCGCGATGGTGATGCGACCGGCGCCGGCGGCGTCCGGGTTGAAGTTGCGGGCCGTCTCCCGGTACACGAGGTTGCCGAGGCGGTCACCCTTCCACGCGTGGACCAGCGCGAAGTCGGTGCGGATGGCGCGTTCGAGGACGAAGGCCTCTCCGTCGAACTCGCGCGTCTCCTTGGGCTTGCTCGCCACCGCGATGCCGCCCTGGCCGTCGTAGCGGATCGGCAGACCGCCGTCGGCGACCTGCGTCCCGACACCGGCGGGGGTGTAGAAGGCGGGGATGCCCGCTCCCCCGGCGCGCATGCGCTCGGCCAGCGTGCCCTGCGGAGTGAGCTCGACCTCGAGCTCTCCGCTGAGGTACTGCCGCGCGAATTCCTTGTTCGCGCCGACGTACGAGCTGATCGTGCGCCGGATCCGGTGCTGCTCGAGGAGCAGACCCAGACCGAAACCGTCGGTGCCGCAGTTGTTGCTGACCGTCTCGAGGTCGGTCGCACCTTGTGCGAGGAGGGCGTCGATGAGGACCGAGGGGATACCGACGAGGCCGAAGCCGCCCACCGCGAGGGACGCTCCGTCGGGGACATCGGCAACGGCCTCGGCCGCCGTTGCGAAGACTTTGTTGACCATGTGACCCAGGCTACCGCAAAATGTTCGAGTAGTGAACACCCATCCACATTGCGAACAAATTCCGCCCCGCCTGTTGGCCCCATCACAAAACGCGACTACTATGTGCGAATAGCGGCCGACTGTTCACATCGAGAACGTGAGGATCTTTTTCCATGCTGCATCTGCCAGCCCACTTCGAAGCCGGGCACGAAGCCAATGCCCCGCTGCTGTTCCCCGAGTACAAGACGACTCGGCTGCGCAGCCCCAAGAACGACCTGATCCTGATCCCGCAGCGACTCGGCGAGATCACCGGTCCGGTCTTCGGCGACGCCGACGTCGCCAAGGGTGAGAACGACATGACCCACGCCAACGGCGGCGAGGCCCAGGGACAGCGCATCATCGTCCACGGCCGCGTCCTCGACAGTGCGGGCAAGCCCATCCCCGACACCCTCATCGAGGTGTGGCAGGCCAATGCCGGCGGCCGCTACCGCCACAAGATGGATTCCTGGCCGGCCCCGCTCGATCCCCACTTCAACGGTGTCGCCCGCTGCCTCACCGACAAGCAGGGCCACTACGAGTTCACGACCATCAAGCCCGGCGCCTACCCGTGGGGCAACCACCACAACGCGTGGCGGCCCGCACACATCCACTTCTCCCTGTTCGGTCAGGCGTTCACCCAGCGGCTGGTCACGCAGATGTACTTCCCGGACGATCCGTTCTTCTTCCAGGACCCGATCTACAACTCGGTGCCCGAAGCGGCGCGCGAGCGGATGATCAGCACGTTCGACTACGACCACACCCGCGACAACTGGGCCGTCGGATTCAAGTTCGACATCGTCCTGCGCGGTCGGGACGCCACCCCGTTCGAGGACCCGGAGGGCCACTGATGATCGACACCCAGAATCCCGACGCCCCCCGCTACCCGGTCTTCGCCAAGAGCCAGGACCAGGTGCCGTTCGGTGTCACGCCGTCCCAGACCGTCGGCCCGTACGTCCACATCGGCCTCTTCCCCACGTGGGAGAACAGCGGCGACGCCGTCCCCGAGGATGCGCCGGGACGAATCGACGTGTCCTTCAGCGTCATCGACGGCGCCGGTCAGCCCATCGGCGACGCGATGATCGAAACCTGGCAGGCAGATGCCGCGGGCCGGTTCAACAGCCCCACCGATCCCCGCGGTGCCGCCGAGGCGACCCCCGCCGGCTTCCGCAGCCTGGCCCGCGTGTTCGCCGACGAGAGCGGCACGATCGTGGTGCACACCGTGAAGCCGGGCGCACTTCCCGCCGAGGACGGCGCCGTCGAGGCCCCGCACATCAACGTCGGACTGTTCGCCCGCGGCATGCTCGAGAGGCTGTACACACGGCTGTACTTCCCCGAGGACACGGACGCGCACGCATCGGACCCCGTGCTGTCCGCCGTTCCGGAAGCCGACCGCCCCAAGCTGATCGCGGAGAAGACGGATCGCGGATACCACCTGACGATCCACGTGCAGAACACGGACGGACGGGAAACCCCGTTCTTCGCCCTGTAATCGGTCACAACGCAGAAAGGTGTCGCGCGTGAACTCTCCGGAGCCTTCCCGGGGTGCCCTGTTCGATCCGACGTTCGGTGCCGGCGAAATGTCGGCGCTGCTCTCGGACCGGGCGTGGGTCACCGCGCTGGTCGAGGTCGAGGGGGCACTGGCCCGGGCGGAGGCGAAGTGCGACGTCATCCCCGCCGCGTCCGCCGACGCCATCTCGTCGGTGTTCGCGCGCGTCGTCGCCGAGGGCTCCGTGGATGTGGGTGCCCTCGGCGTGGCGGCCGCAGCGGGGGGCAATCCCGTGATCCCGCTGGTGAAACTGCTCCGCAGCGAGGTCGCGGCCGCCGATCTCGGGGTATCCGGAAGCCACGTGCACAAGGGCGCCACGAGTCAGGACATCCTCGACACCGCCCTGATGCTGCTGTGCCGCCGGTCGGGTGCGCACATCCTGGCCTCGCTCGACGAGGCGGTGGTGTGCGCCGAGGCGCTCGCGCGGGCCCAGCGCGACACCCCGATCGCCGGCCGCACACTCGGCCAGCAGGCCCTCCCCACCACGTTCGGCGTGCTCGCCGCGGGGTGGATGACGGCGTTGCACAGGGCCTCCCGTGCACTGTTCGACGCCCTCGACGGACTTCCCGTGCAACTGGGAGGCGCGGCCGGGACGTCGGCTGCGCTCTACCCGCACGGCCTCGACGTCGCCGACGTGCTCGCCGACGAGCTCGGGCTGGCACGTCAGGACGTGCCCTGGCACACCGATCGCACCCGCATCGCGCTGCTCGCGTCGGCGCTCGGAACGGCGGCGGGCGCGGTGTCCAAGATCGCCACCGACCTCGTGTTCCTGTCGTCCACCGAGGTCGGCGAGGTCAGCGAAGGGTCCCCCGGCGGTTCGTCGGCCATGCCGCACAAGCGCAATCCGGTGGCCGCGATCGCGGCCCGCGCCGCGGCCCGCCGCACCCCGGGACTCGTCGCGACGATCCTCGGCTCGATGGATCACGAGCAGCAGCGCGCCGCGGGCGCCTGGCACGCCGAGTGGGAAACGCTCACGGACCTGCTACGCCTCACCGGCGGAGCCGTCGCGCGCATCGCCGACTCGCTCGGCGGGCTGAACGTCCACCCCGACGCGATGGCCCGCAACCTCGACATCACCGGCGGCCTGCTCCTCGCGGAACGCGTCACCGGCGCCCTGTCCGCCCGCACCGACAACGCGCGCGCCCTGGTCACCGCCGCGTGCGAGACCGGACACCCCCTCGACGAGGATCCCGGGCTCCTCGAATACCTGCAGGCGGACGAGATCCGCGCCCTGCTCGACCCCGCCGGATACCTCGGCCACGCCCACGACATCGTCGACCGCGCACTGGAGACAGTGGCCCGCGGCCGGGAAGGAACGCGATGACAGTCGCACTCGCACACGAAATCTCCGGACCCCGAAGCGGCGCGGCGGACGCCCCCGTCGTCGTCCTGCTCGGATCGCTCGGCTCCAACCGGTCGATGTGGGACCCGCAGATCGCGGCGCTGTCCTACGAATGCCGGGTCGTCGCCGTCGATCAGCGCGGCCACGGCGAATCGCCGGCACCGGACGGCCCGTACTCCGTCCGCGACCTGTCCGAGGACGTTCTCGCCCTGCTCGACTCGCTCGGCGTCGACGCCGCCCACTTCGTCGGACTGTCCATGGGCGGCGCGATCGCCCAGTGGCTCGGCGCGCACGCTCCGCGCCGGGTGCTGTCGCTGTCGCTGCTGTGCACCGCCGCGAAATTCGGTGAACCGCAGGCATGGATCGAGCGGGCCGCGGCATCGCGCACCGACGGTCCGGAGTCGCTCGCGGATGCCGTTGTCGCACGGTGGTTCAGCGAGGGGCTCGCCAAGCGTGATCCGGAATTCGTCCGGCACTACCGCGAGATGATCGCGTCCACGTCCCCCGAGGGATACGCCGCGTGCTGCGACGCCCTCGCCGACTGGGATTTCACCGCCGACCTGTCCCGCATCAGCGCACCGACACTGGTGATCGCGGGCGAGGAGGATCCGTCCACCCCGCCGTCGGTCATGCAGATCCTCGCGGACGGCATCACCGAGGCCCGGTTCGAGGTGCTCTCCCCCGCCGCGCACGTCGCGAACCTCGAGCAGGCAGGAGCCGTCACGGCGCTGCTGCGCGAACACATCGTCGGCGCCGGGTACGCGCGCGGCCGGCGCGCCGCGCACGCACAGGGAATGACGGTGCGCCGCTCGATACTCGGCGACGCGCACGTGGACCGCTCCGTGGCGGGCACCACCGACTTCACGGCACCGTTCCAGGACTTCATCACCCGCACCGCGTGGGGCGACATCTGGTCACGCCCCGGGCTGGACCACGAGTTGCGGCGGCTGCTCACGATCGCCGTCCTCACCGCGGTCGGCAACGAGCACGAACTCGACATGCACATCCGCGCCGCCCTCCGCGCGGGTGTCGACGCCGACACCATCGGTGAGGTGCTCCTCCACACCTCCGTCTACGCCGGTGTGCCCAACAGCAATCTCGGCTTCGCACTCGGCAAACAGGCCCTCGCCGACCTGTCCTCCACCGACACCGGGGCCACGGAGGAGAATTCGCAGACATGACCGCTACCGAACCGACGGAGAAGATCCTCCCGTCCCCCGACTACGTCCAGTCCCTGGCCCGGGGCCTCGCCGTGATCCGCTGCTTCGACCACCGGAATCAGCGGCGAACGCTCAGTGACGTCGCTCGCGCCACCGACCTGACCCGCGCCACCGCACGCCGATTTCTGCTCACCCTCGTCGAGCTCGGCTACGTGGCCACGGACGGTTCCGCGTTCTGGCTCACCCCGCGGGTTCTCGAACTCGGATACAGCTACCTGTCGAGCCTGTCGCTGCCGGAGGTCGCGCAGCCGCACCTCGAGAAGTTGAGCCACAAGGTCCACGAGTCGTCGTCGGTGTCGATCCTCGACGGCGCCGACATCGTGTACGTGGCCCGCGTGCCCGTCAGCCGGATCATGACGGTGGGCATCACCATCGGCACCCGGCTCCCCGCGTACGCCACCTCGATGGGGCGGGTCCTGCTGGCGGGACTGCCCGACGACGAACTCGACGCGTACCTCGAAAAGCTCGACATCCAGCGGCTCACCGAACGCACGATCACGGCCCGCGACGAGCTGAAGGCTGCGATTCTCGCGGTCCGCGCGGACGGAATCTGCGTTCTCGACCAGGAACTCGAGGCAGGCCTGCGGTCGATGGCCGCCCCGATCCGGGGCGCCTCCGGGCTGACCGTCGCGGCGGTGAACATCTCCACACCGGCCGCGCGCTACAGCCTCGAGGATCTGCATTCCGATCTCATCCCGTCGCTGCGGGTCACCGCAACCGACATCGAACAGGACCTCGCCACCGTCAATCGCTGACGCAGTGCCCGAGGAATCTTCATGAAAGGTCTTTCCATGCGTGACGTCGTCATCTGCGAGCCCCTGCGAACGCCGGTCGGGCGCTTCGGCGGAGTGTTCAAGGACATCAACCCGCAGAGCCTCGCGGCCACCGTCATCACGGCGCTCGTCGAACGCACCGGCATCGAGGGCAGCCAGATCGACGACGTCATCCTGGGCCAGGCGTCCCCGGGCGGGGAAGCCCCGGCCATCGGCCGGATCGCGGCCCTCGACGCCGGACTCGGCATCGACGTCCCCGGCATGCAGGTGGATCGCCGCTGCGGATCCGGTCTGCAAGCGGTCATCACCGCCGTGCTCCAGGTGGCGTCCGGCGGCAATGATCTCGTCCTCGCCGGTGGCGCCGAATCCATGAGCCAGGCCGAGTTCTACACCAACCCGAACATCCGCTGGGGCGTCAAGGGCGAAGGCGTGCAACTCGCGGACCGGCTCGCCCGCGCCCGCGTCACCGCCGGCGGTGCGAACTTCCCCGTGCCGGGCGGCATGATCGAGACCGCCGAAAACCTCCGCGCCGAGTTCGACATCAGCCGTGAGGACCAGGACGCGCTCGCCGTGCAATCGCACCAGCGTGCCGTCGCCGCACAGGACTCAGGACGCTTCGCCGAGGAGATCGTCGGAGTGACGGTGCCGCAACGCAAGTCGGACCCGCTCGTCGTCGACAAGGACGAGCATCCGCGCGCCGACACCACGGTGGAGTCGCTGTCGAAGCTCCGCGCCATCCGCTCCAAGATCGACTCCGCCTCCACCGTCACCGCCGGCAACGCCAGCGGGCAGAACGACGGTGCCGCCGTGTGCATCGTGACAACCGCCGAGAAGGCGAAGGAACTCGGGCTGAAGCCCCTCGCCCGCATGGCGTCCTGGGCCGTGGCCGGCGTCCCGCCGCGCACCATGGGCATCGGCCCGGTGCCCGCCACGGAGAAGGCCCTCGGTCAGCTCGGACTGTCGCTGTCCGACATGGGTGTGATCGAACTGAACGAGGCCTTCGCCGCGCAGACCCTCGCCGTCCTCCGCAGCTGGGACCTCGACCCCACCGACGAACGCCTCAACCCCAACGGATCCGGCATCTCCCTCGGACACCCCGTCGGCGCCACCGGCGGCCGCATTCTCGCCACCCTCCTGCGGGAGATGGACCGTCGCGAATCCCGCTACGGGCTCGAGACCATGTGCATCGGCGGCGGCCAGGGCCTGGCTGCGGTGTTCGAGCGGGTCTGATCCGGCGTCTTCGGTGCACGCATCGGCGGGCAGGCTTCGTGCCCGCCCGCCGATGTTCGTTCCGGGCCGAGAATGCACGTCCACGGCTGCGTCACGCAACAGCCGGGCTCGTCACAGCCGGTGCA
Source organism: Rhodococcus jostii RHA1 (assembly GCF_000014565.1). Taxonomy (NCBI): domain Bacteria; kingdom Bacillati; phylum Actinomycetota; class Actinomycetes; order Mycobacteriales; family Nocardiaceae; genus Rhodococcus; species Rhodococcus jostii. The sequence continues at coordinate 1,413,513 of NC_008268.1, forward strand.
ATTCGACGTCGCCGAGTTCCCCGTCCCGGGCGGTGGCGGTCATGTACGTGCAGTGCGGCTGGCGCCGTCGGTCGGTCGGCGATCCCGGGTTCAGCAGTCGCAGACCGGTTTCCGTGGTGGTGTCCCAGGGGATGTGGCTGTGCCCGAAGATCAGGACGTCGGTGTCCCGATAGGCGGCGGACATCCGTTTCTCCCTGCCTGCGGAGGCCCCGGTCTCGTGCACGACGGTAATGCGCACCCCGGCCAGCGTCACGTCCGCCCGCTCGGGCATCAGGGCGCGCAGGTCGTCGCCGTCGTTGTTGCCCCAGCACGCCACGAGCCGCGCCGATCGCGCCTGCAGCGCCTCGAATGTGGGGAGATCGACCCAGTCGCCGGCGTGGATCACCACGTCCGCGCGGTCGACCTCGTCCCACACCCGGGCGGGCAGGTCGCGCGCCCGTTTCGGGACATGGGTGTCGGCCAGCAGCAATAACCTCACGGTCCCAGTCTGCGCGAATCCGCACCCTTTCTCTGCATCCGCACCCGTTTTCGCGTGCGAAAAGTGGTGCAGGTGCAGAAATGGGGTGCAGGTGCAGAAGTGGGCAGACGCGGCGTTTACGCGCCCGCGAGCGCGGCGGCGTCCTCTGCCTGCAACAGCAGACCCATGTGCTCACGCATCCGCTGCGCGTCCGGCTCGAGGCCGGTGAAGATCCGGAAGGAATCGACGGCCTGACCGATGGTCATGCCGATTCCGCTGAGGGTCCGGGCACCGATCTCGCGGGCGCGGGCGAGGAGTTCGGTTTCGGCGGGACGGTAGACGACGTCCGCGACCCACAGGTCGGGGCGCAGCAGTGCGGCGTCGAGTGCCATGCCGGGGTGGGCCGCCATGCCGATCGGCGTCGCGTGGATGAGGCCCTGGGCCGCACCGACCGCGGCGGGAACGGCGGAGAGGTCGCCGGCCGCGATTTCCCGGTCCGGGAACAGTTCGGCAAGCGAGTCGCGCAGATCCTTCGACCGCGCGGCGTCGGCGTCGATGATCGTGAAGTGTCCGACACCGCGGGTGAGCGCGGCGTAGGCGACGGCCGCGCCGGCGCCGCCCGCCCCGAGTTGCACGACGTGGTTCATGGGCGCGCCTTCGAGGCCCTCGTCCATGTTGCGCGCGAATCCGGACCAGTCGGTGTTGTGGCCGATCAGGCGCCCGCCTTCGATGTGGACCGTGTTGACCGCGCCGAGCTTGCGGGCGTCGTCGGACAGGTCGTCGAGGAGCGGAATGACGGCCTGCTTGCAGGGGTGGGTGATGTTGAGCCCGTTGAACCCGAGGAGCTTGGCGGCTGAGAGGAGCTGCGGCAGCCCCTCGACGCCCATGCCCAGCGTGTCGAGGTCGAGGATCCGGTAGACGTACCCGACGCCCTGCGCGCGACCCTCGGCCTCGTGGAGCGGCGGGGTCAGCGATTTCGAGATCCCGGTGCCGATCAGACCGCACAGGTACGACGGGCGAGCGGTGGGGGCATCGAGGTCACGAGAGGTCATGGCGATCACTTCCGGGAGAGGGCTGAGAGCTAATTAACTATCTAGTGAGTTATGTCACGGTAGCATACCTCCATACCGCGCGGAAGACAGCACAGGCAGGAGTTTCACCGATGACACGAAGCGAGACGACGGGCGCGACCTCCGAGAAGGAGACGGTCAAACGGACCCGCAACCCCGAGAAGACCCGGGAGAACATCCTGCGGGTGGCGATGACGGAATTCGCCGACAAGGGGCTGACCGGCGCCCGCATCGACGAGATCGCGGCGAAGACCGCCACCACGAAGCGGATGCTCTACTACTACTTCGGCGACAAGGAGGGGCTGTACCGGGCAGTCCTGCAGCGGGCCTACGAGGAGATCCGCTACGAGGAGTCCCAGCTCGACGTCGACCACCTCGAGCCGACCGAGGCGATCCGGGCGCTCGCCGAGCTGACGTTCGACCATCACGAGGCTCACCCGGACTTCATCCGTCTCGTCGCGATCGAGAACACGAACCGCGGCGTCAACCTCGTCCGGGCCGAGGGACTCCCCGAGACGCAGGCGCCGGCGATTCGCACGCTCGAGCGGATCCTCCAACGAGGGCAGGAGGCGGGCATCTTCCGCACCGACACGACGGCACTCGACATCCACATGCTCATCAGCTCGTACTGCGTCTTCCGGGTGGCCAATCGGTACACGTTCAAGGCGCTGTTCGACTGGGATCTCACCGGCGCGGAGAACCGCCCCCACCTGCGCGCGATGATCGGCGACGTCGTCCTGGCCTACCTGCAGCAGCCCGGGAAAGTATGAACTAACTATTTCGACCATTATTGACGCGAGGCTGTGACCTGGGTTACCTTGCTTCTACGACCTACGAACACCTGCTCTTCCGAGCCGCCAGTGTTCACATTCCTCGCTCCCCAGGAGTATCGATGACCATCGACTACGGCACCGGCGCCTCCGGTCGAAACGGTGACGGCAAAGGCCGCTCCTCCGTCGACCCCAACGCTGACCCCACCAACGCGAAGAAGGCCGCGAAGGCCGCCTTCTTCGGCAGCCTGCTCGAGTACTACGACTTCTACATCTTCGCCTCGGCTGCTGCGTTGGTGTTCCCGCACGTGTTCTTCGAGGGATCGAAGAACCCGCTGCTGCTGTCGCTGGCCACCTTCGGCATCTCCTACATCGCGCGTCCGATCGGCGCCGTGTTCGTCGGACACTTCGGCGACCGGGCCGGACGCAAGAAGGTGATGATGTTCTGCCTGGTTCTCATGGGCGTCGTCACGTTCCTGATCGGCTGTCTGCCGTCGTCCGAGCAGGCCGGGATGGTCGGACCGGTGCTGCTGGTGCTGCTGCGTATCTGCCAGGGCGTTTCCGCGGCCGGCGAACAGTCGGGTGCGGGCTCGCTCACCCTCGAGCACTCCCCCGCCCACCGTCGCGGCTTCTTCTGCAGTTGGACGCTCACCGGTACCCAGGCCGGCTTCATCGTCGCGAGCCTCGCGTTCATCCCCGTCGCGGCGCTGCCCGACGAGACCCTCTACAGCTGGGGCTGGCGTGTGCCGTTCTGGTGCAGCCTGCTCGTCCTCGTCGTCGCCTACATCGTGCGTCGCAAGCTCGAAGAGCCCGAGATCTTCATCGCCAACAAGGAAGCCCTGGACGAGGCGCCCGCCCCGCTCCCCGTCGTCGACCTCTTCCGCACGCACTGGCGTGACGTTCTCCGCGTGGTCTTCTGCGCCTTCATCGCCGTCGTCAGCACCGTGTTCTCCGTGTTCGGCCTCGCCTACGCCACCACCCCCGAAATCGGGATGAGCCGCACGACCATGCTGTGGGTCGCGATCGCCGCCAACACGGTGGCCCTGGTCTCGCAGCCGCTGCTCGGCATGCTGTCCGACCGGATCGGCCGCAAGCCGGTGTTCATCGGTGGCGCGATCGGTTCGTCCGCCGGAATCTTCCTGTACTTCGCCGCGATCGGCACCGGCAACGTGGCGATGATCTTCTTCGCGGGCATCCTGCTGATGGGTGGCGTCTACGCCGGGACCAACGCCATCTGGCCGGCGTTCTACGCCGAGATGTTCTCGTCACGGGTTCGCTACTCCGGCATGGCGATCGGCACGCAGCTCGGTTTCGCGCTCGCCGGATTCGCACCGACCATCGCCCAGGCACTGCGCGGCGCCGATCCCAAGAACTGGGTGCCGGTGGCGATCTTCACCGCCGTCTGCGCGCTCATCGCCGCGGCCTCTGCCTCCACGGCGAAGGAGAACTCCCGTACTCCGCTGCTCGACCTCGACAAGGAGGACGTCGCGCTCACGAAGGCGAAAGCGAACGCGAAGGTCTGATCAACTCGGAAACGAACGATGCGCCCGGCACGTGTGCCGGGCGCGTCGTCGTGTCGGTGGCTAACGCCGCAGTTCGTGGGTGAGTGCTTCGAGTTCGTCGCCGCCGGCCATTTGCTGGGTGAGTTCTTCGAGGCTGATCTCGTCGAAGGTGCAGTCCAGTTTCTGCCGGCCGCGGTTGAGGAGGACGAAGTGGTCGCCGACCATGTAGGCGTGGTGCGGGTTGTGGGTGATGAACACGACCCCGAAGCCCTGTTCCTTGGCGGCGGAGATGTAGCGCAGCACCATCCCGGACTGCTTGACGCCGAGGGCGGCGGTGGGCTCGTCGAGGATCAGGACGCGGGCGCCGAAGAAGATCGCCCGGGCGATCGCCACGCACTGGCGTTGACCGCCGGACAGCGAGCCGATGGGGGCGTCGACGTCGGGCAGCTCGATGCCCATCTTCGACAACTCGGACATCGTGGTGGCGCGCATTCCGTTCGCGTCGAGGGACTTGAACGGTCCCTTCCGCAGTTCCTGGCCGAGGAAGAAGTTCCGCCACACCGGCATCAGCGACACCACCGCCAGGTCCTGGTAGACGGTGGCGATGCCCTTGGACAGGGCCTCCTTCGGTGAGCCGAAGGTGAGGGCCTCGCCGTCGACGAGCAACTCCCCCTCACTCTGCTGGTGCAGGCCGGCGATGATCTTGATCAGGGTGGACTTGCCGGCCCCGTTGTCGCCGAGGACACCGGTGACCTCCCCGGCCCGCACCCGCAGGTTGATGTCCTGCAGGGCGATGATGTTGCCGTACTGCTTGCCGACGTGTTTGAGTTCGATCAGCGGGATCTTGTCGCCACCACCGGGTTCGGTATCGACGGGAAGTTGTTCGATGGTACTCATACCGGTCACCTCTTGGCGGCGTAGTTGCGGAAGGCATTGTTGGCGATGACCGCGAACAGCAGCATCGCGCCGAGGAAGAACTTGAACCAGTCCGGGTTCCAGCCGGCGTAGACGATGCCCTGGTTCGTCATGCCGAAGATGAACGCGCCGATCGCGGCGCCGATCGCGGTGCCGTACCCGCCGGTGAGCAGGCAGCCGCCGATGACCGCGGCGATGATGTAGAGGAACTCGTTGCCGATGCCCTGCCCGGACTGGACGGTGTTGAACGAGAACAGCAGGTGCATCCCGACGAACCAGGCGGCGAACCCGACGGTCATGAACAACCCGATCTTGACCTTGGTGACCGGGACGCCGATGGCGCGGGCGGAGTCCTGGTTGCCGCCGACGGCGAAGATCCAGTTCCCGATCCGGGTCTTGAACAGCACCCAGGTGGCGATCGCGGTGAACAGCAGCCACCAGAGCACGGTGATCCGCACCGACACCCCGCCGACCTCGAAGGAGGACGCGAACACCTTCTTCGCCGAGTCGAACCCGGCCATGTCGGACACGCTGGGGGTGGCGACCTGCCCGGTGATCAGTTTGGTGACCGCCAGGTTGATGCCGGTGAGCATCAGAAACGAGCTCAGCGTGATCAGGAAGCTGGGGATCTTCGTCTTCATCACCAGGTACCCGTTGAAGAACCCGACCGCCAGCGAGACGACGAGGGCGAGGGCGGCGCCGGCCCACAGGTTCAGGTGCAGGTTGTAGGCGATCATCGACGCCGCCAGGGAGCTGGTGGTGACGGCGACGCCGGCGGAGAGGTCGAATTCCCCGCCGATCATCAGCAGCGCGACCGCGCACGCCATGATCCCGATCGTGGAGGAGGCGTAGAGCACCGTGGCGAGGGCTTCGGGGCTGCGGAACGGGGGTGCAACGACCATGAAGAAGATGAAGATGGCGATCGCACCGAACAGGGAACCGATCTCGGGACGGACCAGCAGACGCTGCAGGCGTTTCTGCTCCTTCACCCGCTCGTCGTGGACGACCTTGTGACTGGCAAGGTCCAGATCTTGCTGTGTGGACATGATTTCCTCTCCGCGCCGGTGGATCTCAGCGTTGTGCGGTGCCGGCCGGTCGTGCGACCGGGTCGATGGTGATGGTGTGTGCATGAGATGGACCCACCGGGGTCCGGATCGTGTGCCCTGACATGTGATCGACCGCCGATCAGCGGGTGCCGGCCTTGGCGTACTCGGCGACCTTGTCGATGTTGGACTTGTCGATGAACGACGGCCCGGTCAGAGTCGGTCCGCCACCGCCGATGACGTTGCCGTTGTTGAGGTAGAGCCACAGCGAATCGATCGCCAGGTAACCCTGCAGGTACGGCTGCTGGTCGATGGCCCACTGCACGCTGCCGTCCGAGATGGCGTCGACGAGTGCCGCGTTGGTGTCGAACGTGTACACCTTGGCCGGGCTGCCCGCGTTACCGACCGACTGCACGGCGGTGAGAGCGATCGGGGCGCCGAGCGTGAGCACACCGTCGATGGACGGGTCCTGCTGGAGCTTGGCGGCGATCGTCGAGTTCACCGACGGCATGTCCTCACCGTTCACGTTGAGGGTCTCGAACGTGCCGCGGAAGGTCTGCTTGGCGCCGGCGCAACGTGATTCGAGCTGAATCTGGCCCTGCTGCTGGATGACGCAGATGACGTGCTTGGCACCGTCCCCGTTCAGCCGGTTCCCCGCGGCCTGGCCGGCGATGGTCTCGTCCTGCCCGAAGTACTGGGTGGCACCCATGTCTTTCCAGGCTCCGTATCCGGCGTTGAACGCGGAGATCGGGATGCCTGCGTCCTGCGCGCTCTTGACGGCGGGTGCCATCGCCTCGGGGGTGGCGAGGGTGAGCGCGAGCCCGTCGACCTTGGAGTCGATGGCCGTCTGCACGAGGTTGGCCTGGTTGGGGGCCTGCGGGTCGGAGGAGTACTTCAGTTCCACGTTGTCCTTGTCGGCGGCATCCTGCGCGCCCGTGCGGATCAGGTCCCAGAACGTGTCGCCCGGTGCCGCGTGCGTGACCATCGCGATCGTGATGCGCGGGGTGTCGGCGGTGCCCGCGCCGATCCCGGACCCGCTGCTGTCCGGCTTGCCTCCGGTGCTCGAGCACGCCGCGAGGCTCATCACCAGGGCACTCGCGCAGGCCAGTACCGCCACGCGACGCCGGTTGGGGAAGTTCATCTGCTTTTCCTCTCGGGGGGACGAACGGCCCGGTGACGTCTTGGCCGTATGCCTTAGATGTAATACGCGTCACACCCGAAAGTCAATAGTTTGTCTGGACATTAGGACCACAGATCAAATGCGCGGACATGGGTGTCCCCGCCGTCGGCCCGGAAATCGATCGGATGCGTGGACGGATGAAGGCGCGCTCAGCGCGTGACCGCTGCCCCGGCGTCGCGCGGCAGACGCAGCGTGTCGATCACCGTGCACAGCATCAGCAGGCCCAAAAGGACGAAGGTCCAGGAATATTCGGACCCGAACCCGTGCTCGGACGACGTCGCCAACGGCGTGAACGCGGTGAGGGCGAGCGCCGCGACCGCGATCCCGAGTCCGGCCGCCAGTTCCTGCACGGCGGCGTTGAGAGTGTTTGCGTGCGTGAGGTCGGCACGATCGACGTCGGAGAACGCGAGACTGTTGTACGCGGTGAATCCGACCGAGCGCAGGGCTCCGCTCACGAAGAGGACCGCCGCGATGACCGGCATCGGGGTCGACGAGCTCAGGGCGGCGAGCAGCCCGAAGCAGCCGACGGACAGGAGTGCGTTGACCAGCAGAATCGGCCTGATCCCGAAGCGCCGCATCAGCGGCGTCGTACAGGGCTTGATGGCAATGTTGCCGGCGAACAGCGCCGCGACGAGCAGACCCGCGAGAAACGGCGTCCAGCCGAAGCCGAGTTGAAACTGCAGCGGCAGCAGGAACGGCACCGCGGTGACGATCAGGCGGTAGAGCGAACCCCCGGTGACGGTGGTGCGCAGCGTCCGGACGCGCAGCACGCGGAAGTCGACGAGTGGGTGGGGCGTGCGGACGAGATGGCGCACCGAGGCCGCCAGCAGAACAACCGCGACCACTCCCCCGATCGCGACCCGCCGCCAGTCCGTGCCCGTCACACGGATGCTCTCCAGCGCGATGAGGGCTGCCGCGATTCCCGTGCCGACCCCGAGGAGGCCCCGCCAGTCCAGCCTGCTCGTCGACCGCGAACCCGCCCCGTGAACCAGCTTCAGCGACAGCAGGATTCCGAGGACCCCGATGGGAATGTTGATGACGAAGATCCATCTCCACGAGCCGACGGTGGCGATCGCACCGCCGAGCAGGGGCGCGATGACCGGCGCCGCGAGCGCGGGCCACGTGAGCAGGGCTATCGCGCGGACGAGGTCGCTCTTCGTGCTCGACCGCAGCACCGCGAGCCGCCCGACCGGCACCATCATGGCGCCGCCGACCCCCTGCAGCACCCGCATCGCGACGAGCATCGGCAACGACACACTCGCCGCGCACCCGATGGACGCCAGCGTGAACACGGCGATGGCGGCCACGAACACGCGGCGCGTCCCGAACCGGTCGGCCACCCACCCGCTCGCGGGGATGAGGACGGCGACCGTCACCAGGTAGGCGGAGATCGCAATGTTGACGTCGACTGCGTCGACATCGAACGACTCGGCGATCAGCGGGACAGCCGGCGCGATGATGGTGGCGTCGAGAATCTCCATGAAGAGGGCGCCTGCCACCAGCAGGGCCATTCCACGGGGGAACGACGTCGCGCGCGCGGTTCTAGCGATCGACAACGGTCGTGTCGAAGTAGTACCGCGACGCGCGGTAGCAGTGGCTACCGAACTCGACGGCGCTTCCCGAGTCGTCGAACGCGGTCCGGTTCATCGTCAGCAGCGGTGCACCGGTCTTCTCGTCGAGCAGCGACGCCTCCGCCTTGCTCGCCGCTTTCGCGCCGATGCGTTGCCGCGCGAGACGGATGTGCACGCCGCGGGCCCGGAGGGCGTGGTAGAGGCCGTGCGCCTCCAGCTCCTCGGGATCCGGCGCGAGGTCCACCGGGATGTGGTTGGTCATCAGCGCCAGCGGCTCGCCGTTGGTGCTGCGGAGGCGCCGGATGGACGCGACCTCGGCGCCGGGCTGCAGGTTGAGTTCGGCGGCGACGTCTTCGGCCGGCACGGATACCTGGTAGTCGAGGAGTTTGGTGGTCGGGCTCTGCCCCGCCCGCGCGAGGTCGTCGAAGAGGCTGGTGAGTTCGACCGGCCGGTGCACGGCGCTCTGCACCACCTGGGTTCCGACGCCGCGTTTGCGGACGAGCAGCCCCTTGTCGACGAGCTCCTGGATGGCGCGGCGCGTGGTGGGACGTGACAGGTTCAGACGCTTGGCGAGCGCCAATTCGTTCTCGAAGCGGTCACCCGGGGCAAGCTCCCCGCCGATGATCGCGTTCTCGATCGTCTGCGCGAGCTGGAAATACAGCGGAACCGGGCTCGATCGGTCGAGCTCGACTGCGAGTGGTGCACCCACGGACAACTCCGATCCTCGTGCGCGGGGCGACGTCGCCGTCGCCGATCTTTCCGGCAGTGTATGCGAACACTAACACCAGATTGACTTCAAGTAATAATGTCAGGACAAAGTCTTGACAGGAGCCGGTGATGTGGAGCACAGTTTCAACCAGACCTCGGCGCCCTGCGCAGACCACCCACAACGACCTATTCGGGAGTCAGCCTTGACCACCATCCAGACGCAAACCAACCGGAATGGATTGGACGTCCTCGCCATCGGGCGCTGCGGTGTGGACATCTACCCATTGCAGACCGGAGTCGGCCTCGAACACGTCGAGACGTTCGGCAAATTCCTCGGCGGAAGCGCGGCCAACGTCACCGTCGCCGCCGCCCGCCTCGGCTGCCGCAGCGCCCTCATCTCGGGCGTCGGCAACGATCCATTCGGACGTTTCGTCCGCACGGCACTCACCGACCTCGGCGTCGACAACCGCTACGTCGGCATCGACACCGAACACCCCACTCCGGTCACGTTCTGTGAGATCTTCCCGCCGGACGACTTTCCGCTGTACTTCTACCGTAAGCCCGTCGCCCCGGACCTGCAGGTGACGCCGGCGGACATCGATCTCGACGCGGTCCGCGACGCGAAGCTCTACTGGTCGACGGTCACCGGACTGTCCGAAGAGCCCAGCCGCAGCGCGCATTTCGCAGCGTGGGAGGCCCGCGGACGCCGCACCCATACCGTCCTCGATCTCGACTACCGCCCGATGTTCTGGTCCTCCGCCGCCGACGCCACCGCTCAGGTGCAGCGGGCCCTCCAGCACGTCACCGTCGCGGTCGGCAACCGTGAGGAGTGCGAGATCGCGGTCGGCGAGGCCAACGCACACAAGGCCGCGGACGCGCTGCTCGATCTCGGCGTCGAACTGGCCATCGTCAAGCAGGGCCCCAAGGGCGTTCTCGGGAAGACGCGCTCCCAGAGCATCACGGTGCCCCCGAACGACGTCCAGGTGGTCAACGGCCTCGGTGCCGGCGACAGCTTCGGCGGCACGCTGTGCCACGGCCTGCTCGCCGGGTGGCCACTCGAGAAGATCCTGCGCTACGCCAACGCCGCGGGGGCGATCGTCGCCTCCCGCCTCGAATGCTCCACCGCGATGCCGACGGCCGACGAGGTCCGGGCGCTCGCCGATTCCACCACTTCGGAGGCTGTCAATGTCTGAAACTCTCGCCCACCGCGCAGTCTGCGCGTCCTACGCCGACGTCACCGAGGTACGCGCGAACGACCCGGCCGCCATCGATCGCGCCTGGGCTACCCGGATCGCCCGGCCCACGGTGCGCGGTAACGGCCGGCTGATGATCGTCGCCGCCGACCACCCCGCCCGCGGCGCGCTCTCGGTCGGCGACCGTCCGACCGCGATGAACAGCCGCACCGACCTCCTCGACCGCCTCCGCACCGCCCTGCGCAACCCCGGTGTGGACGGGGTGCTCGCCACCGCCGACATCCTCGACGATCTGGTGCTGCTCGGCGCGCTCGACGACAAGGTGGTCATCTCGTCGATGAACCGCGGCGGCCTGGCCGGCGCCAGTTTCGAACTCGACGACCGGATGACCGGCTACACCGCGGCCGGCACCGCGAAGGCCGGCATGAACGGCGGAAAGATGCTGTGCCGCATCGATCTCGACGACCCCGGCACCCTCTCCACCCTCACCGCGTGCGCCCAGGCGGTCGATGCGCTGGCCGAAGCCGGACTGATGGCCATGGTGGAACCGTTCCTGTCGCGGCGTGTCGACGGCAAGGTCAAGAACGATCTCAGCGCCGACGCCGTGATCAAGTCCATCCACATCAGTCAGGGCCTGGGGTCCACGTCCGCCTACACCTGGATGAAGCTTCCGGTGGTGGACGAAATGGAACGCGTCATGGACGCGACGACGCTTCCGACGCTGCTGCTCGGCGGAGACCCGCAGACAGCCCCCGAGGAGACATTCGCGAGCTGGGCCAAGGCCCTCGCACTGCCGTCCGTCCGCGGCCTGATCGTCGGGCGCACCCTGCTGTACCCGCGGGACGAGGACGTCGCCGCCGCGGTCGACACCGCCGTATCCCTCGTCCACTGACGCACGCCGGAGAGGCCCACGATGAACAGCAAGTACTACGTGCCGGTCGGTTCCGCGGCCACCGGACCGTTCGACCTCGAGGTCACCCCCGAATCCGCGGGCTGGACCGAATCGAGCCTCCGGGTGCTCACCCTGGCCCCCGGCGGGTCGGCCGAACTCGCGTCCGGTGACGACGAGATCATCGTCGTTCCACTGGCCGGGTCCGCGGCGGTGTCGAGCGAGGGCACCGAGTTCGCCCTCACCGGACGGAGGTCCGTGTTCGACGGACCGAGCGACTTCGCCTACGTGGGGCGGGATTCGGCCTACACGGTGTCCAGCGCGACCGGTGGACGGTTCGCCCTGTGCGGGGCCCGCGCGCGGCAGAAGTTCCCGTTCCGGTACGTCCCGGCAGCCGACATCTCCGTCGAACTGCGCGGCGCGGGCAACTGCAGCCGCCAGGTGCACAACTTCGGCACCGCCGATCGCTTCGAGGCCGATTCGATCATCGCGTGCGAGGTCATCACTCCTGGTGGCAACTGGTCGTCGTACCCGAGCCACAAGCACGACGAGAACAGCGACGTCGAGTCGCAGCTCGAGGAGATCTACTACTTCGAGATCGCCGAAGCCAATGCCACCGCAGTGGATTTCGGCGGAACCGGATTCGGCTACCATCGCGTGTACGGCACTCCCGAGCGGCCCATCGAGGTGCTCGAGGAAGTGCGCTCCGGCGACGTGGTCCTCGTGCCGCACGGCTATCACGGACCGTCGATCGCCGCCCCCGGACATCACATGTACTACCTGAACGTCATGGCCGGGCCCGGCGAAGACCGCGCCTGGAACATCTGCGACGACCCGGCCCACACCTGGCTGCGCGGCAGCTGGGAACACCAGACCGTCGATCCCCGCCTCCCCCTCCACGCACCGTCCGAAGGAGCATGACCGTGGTGTCCACCGCGCCGATGTCGGCGAGCAAGAACCCCAACGCCGAGGGCACCGTCCACCTCACGGTGGCTCAGGCAACCATCCGTTTCCTCGCCAACCAGTACGTCGAGCGGGACGGCGAACGTACCAAGTTCTTCGCCGGGTGCTTCGGCATCTTCGGCCACGGCAACGTCGCCGGACTCGGTCAGGCACTGCTGCAGGCGGAGATCGACGCCGTCGAAGCCGGTACCGAATCCGAACTGCCGTACGTCCTCGGGCGCAACGAGCAGGCGATGGTGCACAGCGCGGTCGCGTACGCACGCCAGAAGGATCGGCTGCAGACATGGACGGTGTCGGCCAGCGTCGGCCCCGGCTCGACCAACATGCTGACCGGCGCGGCGCTCGCCACCATCAACCGGCTGCCCGTCCTGCTCCTGCCCGCCGACACGTTCGCGACCCGCGCGAGCGCACCGGTGCTGCAGGAACTCGAACTGCCGTCGAGCGGTGACGTCACCGTCAACGACGCATTCAAACCGCTGTCGCGCTACTTCGACCGCGTATGGCGGCCGGAGCAGTTGCCTTCGGCGCTGCTCGGCGCGATGCGCGTGCTGACGGACCCCGTCGAGACGGGTGCGGCCACCGTCGCCATTCCGCAAGATGTGCAGGCGGAGGCGTTCGACTGGCCGGAGTCGCTGTTCGCCGAGCGCACGTGGCACGTGGCCCGGCCGCTCCCCGAGAAGTCGGTGATCGCGCGGGCCGCGGACGTGATCCGGTCGGCGAAGAAACCGCTGATCGTCGCGGGCGGCGGCCTGATCTACTCCGGCGCCACCGAGACATTGGCCGCGTTCGCCGAGACGACCGGCATTCCGGTCGGTCAGAGTCAGGCAGGCAAGGGCTCACTGCCCTACGACCACCCGCAGTCGGTCGGCGCGATCGGCTCGACCGGCACCACGGCGGCCAATGCTCTCGCCACCGAGGCCGACGTGATCATCGGCATCGGCACCCGCTACAGCGACTTCACCACGGCGTCGCGCACCGCGTTCAACAACCCGGACGTGCGGTTCGTCAATATCAACGTCGCGTCGATCGATTCGGTGAAGCAGGGCGGCGTCAGCGTCGTCGCGGACGCCCGCGAGGCGCTCGAGGCGCTCACCGCGGCACTGGGCGACTACCAGGTTCCCGACGAGTACCGCTCGCGCACAGCCGAACTCGCCGATCACTGGGAGTCGACGGTCGCCTCGGTCTACAAGATCGACGACGACTCCCTCGGCCTCAACCAGAACCAGGTCATCGGACTCGCCAACACGCTGTCCGATCCTCGCGACGTCGTCGTGTGCGCCGCCGGCTCCATGCCCGGCGACCTGCACAAGCTGTGGCGCACCCGCGACCCCAAGGGCTACCACGTCGAATACGGCTTCTCGTGCATGGGCTACGAGATCGCAGGCGGCATCGGCGCCAAGATGGCCTGCCCCGATCGCGACGTGTTCATCATGGTCGGCGACGGCTCGTACCTGATGATGGCCACCGAACTCGTCACGGCCGTGCAGGAGAACGTCAAGGTCATCGTGGTCCTCGTGCAGAACCACGGCTTCGCCTCCATCGGATCGCTGTCGGAGTCGCTCGGCTCCCAGCGGTTCGGCACCGACTACCGCTACCGCGGCGACTCCGGCCGGCTCGACGGCGACATCCTGCCCGTCGACCTGGCGGCCAACGCGGCGAGCCTCGGCGCCGACGTGATCCGCGCGAACACGGCCGCCGAGTTCGCCGACGCCGTCAAAGTGGCGAAGGCCAGCGACAACACCACCGTCATCCACGTCGAGACGGACCCGCGGATCGCCGCACCGGACAGCGAATCCTGGTGGGACGTCCCGGTCAGCTCGACCAGCACTCTCGACTCCACCCGGACCGCCTACGAGACGTACGCGCAGTGGAAGAAGATCCAGCGCCCGTTCCTCCGCCCGTCCGGCAACTAACTCTCCCCCAGTAAATACTTTCGAAAGGATTCCCCGATGAGCGTCATTCGCGTCGGATCCGCCCCCGACTCCTGGGGCGTCTGGTTCCCCGAAGACCCGCAGCAGACCCCGTACGGACGGTTCCTCGACGAGGTCTCGGCATCCGGATACGAGTGGATCGAGCTGGGGCCGTACGGCTACCTGCCCACCGATCCGCAGCAGCTCCGCGACGAACTCGCCGCCCACAATCTGAAGCTGTCGGCAGGCACCGTGTTCGAGCACCTGCACCAGGACGACTCCTGGGATGCCGTGTGGACCCAGATCGAGGACGTCGCCAAACTGACCGCCGCCGTCGGCGGCAAGCACGTGGTCGTGATCCCGGAGATGTGGCGCGACCCGAGCAGCGGCGAGGTGCTCGAGGACCGCAATCTCACTGCAGAACAGTGGAAGAAGAAGACCGGCGGCATGAACGAGCTGGGCAAGAAGATGTTCGAGCAGTACGGAGTGAAGGCGCAGTACCACCCGCACGCGGACAGCCACGTCGACACCGAGGAGAACGTGTACCGCTTCCTCGACGGCACCGACAGCGAGTTCGTGAACCTGTGCCTCGACACCGGCCACATCAGCTACTGCGGCGGCGACAACCTCGCGATCATCGAACGCGCACCCGAGCGGATCGGCTACCTGCACCTCAAGCAGGTCGATCCCGAGGTCCGCGCCAAGGTCGAGGCCGAGGACCTGCCGTTCGGCGAGGCCGTCAAGCTCGGTGCGATGATCGAGCCGCCGCTCGGCATCCCCGACCTGCCGCCGCTGCTCGCCGCGATCGAGAAGCTCGACATCGACGTGTTCGCGATCGTCGAGCAGGATCTCTACCCCTGCGCCGTGGACGTTCCGCTGCCGATCGCCCAGCGCACCCGTAAGTACCTGGGGTCCTGCGGGATCCCGTCCGTCAAGTTCGTCTAACCGACCACGTCAGGAGCTAGTCAGCTATGTCCGGAAGCAACGACCTGCGCATCGCCGTCCTGGGTGTCGGAATGATGGGCGCCGACCACGTCGCACGCATCACCGAGCGCATCAAGGGCGCCACGGTCGCCGTCGTCAACGACTACTTCATCGAGAAGGCCGAGCAGATCGCCGCCGGGATCCCCGGCTGCCGGGTGATCGGCGACCCCCTCGACGCGATCGCCGACCCCGATGTCGACGCCGTCGTCCTGGCCACCCCCGGCCCGACCCACGAGAAGCAGCTTCTCGCCTGCCTCGAGCACGGCAAGCCGGTGATGTGTGAGAAGCCGCTGACCACCGACGTCGCCACGTCCCTCGAGATCGTCAAGCGCGAAGCCGAACTCGGCAAGAAGCTGATCCAGGTCGGCTTCATGCGACGTTTCGACCACGAGTACGAGCAGCTGAAGACGCTCATCGACGACGGAACGTTCGGGCAGGTGCTCCTCGCCCACTGCGTGCACCGCAACCCCGCCGTGCCGCCGAGCTTCGACAGCTCGATGATCGTCAAGGACTCGCTGGTCCACGAGGTGGACGTCACCCGATTCCTGTTCGACGAGGAGATCACCTCCGTCCACATCCTCCGGCCGGCCGCGAATCCCGGTGCGCCCGAGGGACTGCAGGACCCGCAGATCGC
Source organism: Rhodococcus jostii RHA1 (assembly GCF_000014565.1). Taxonomy (NCBI): domain Bacteria; kingdom Bacillati; phylum Actinomycetota; class Actinomycetes; order Mycobacteriales; family Nocardiaceae; genus Rhodococcus; species Rhodococcus jostii. Next base: position 1,429,302 of record NC_008268.1, read on the forward strand.
GCTCTTCAGCACCGAGTCCGGTCGCCACGTCGACGTCGAGGTCTTCGTGACCACCGGTGTCGCCTACGAGGTGCGCACCGAGATCGTCGCCGAGAAGGGTTCGGCGTTCATCGGTCTCGATGTCGGACTCGTCCGCAAGTTCGGCACCGGCGCGGGCAACGGCCGCTCGGGCGCAGGTATGTCGGGCGGGGAGATCACCCCCTCGTTCAAGGAGCGCTTCGGCCAGGCGTACGACGTCGAGATCCAGCGCTGGGTCAACGCCGCACGCACGGGCGCGGAGACCGGCAACTACATCGACGGACCGGGTGCGTGGGACGGCTACGCCGCCGCTGCCGTGTGCGCCGCCGGCGTGCAGTCGCTCGAGACCGGCGAACGTGTGGCCGTCGACATGGTCGACCGTTCCTCCATCCCAGGAGCGGAGCCTGCGGAGCGACCCATCGGACCGGGGGCCTGAACACGATGAAGATTGCACTCGATCCCACCCCCTTCCACCACGACTACTCACTTCTCGAACTGCCGGCGGTAGTTGCGGAACTCGGCTTCGAACACCTGCAGCTCACCCCGCATCGCGACATGATCCCGTTCTTCAACCACCCGAAGGCCGACGACGAGTTGGTCCGGCAGTTCCGCAAGTCCTGCAGCGACGCGGGCGTCGGAATCGCCTCCGTTTTGCCGGTCCTGCGGTGGTCCGGCCCGGACGAAGACGCCCGCGAGGCGGCGGTGCGGTACTGGAAGCGCGCAATTCAGATCACGGTCGACCTCGGTGTGAACGTGATGAACACCGAGTTCAGCGGCCGCCCGGAGAAGGCCGAGGAATCGGAGCGCGCCTTCTACCGGTCGATGGAGGAACTCGTCCCCATCATCGAGCGTGAAGGCATCGACGTTCGCATCGACCCGCACCCCGACGATTTCGTGGAGAACGGTCTGGACGCCATCCGGATGATCCGCGGCATCAACTCCAAGAACTTCGGACTGGTGTACGTCGCGTGCCACTCGTACCACATGGGCGCCGGCATGCTCGAGATCATGCGCGCGGCCGGAGACATGCTGCGGCTCGTCCACGTCGCGGACACGATGGATCACCACCGCTCCCACGGACTGCGGTACATCACCAACCCGCCCGGCAACCCGGTGCGTGTCCACCAGCACCTGAAGATCGGTGACGGCGACCTCGACTGGGACGAGTTCTTCGGCGGACTCGGCGAACTCGGCTTCTACGACAAACCCGACACGGTGATGGTGTCCAGTGTGTTCGCCGAAGACGAGAACGCTCACGACGTCTCCCGCTACCAACTGAAGACCATGAAGGATTACATCGCGCGCACGCGGTGAAAGGACAACACATGAGCACCAACATCACTCGCGAAATCGCACACTGGTCCGACGGCAAGGGATTCGCCGGTACCAGCGGCAACACCGCCCCGGTCACCAACCCGGCCACCGGTGCCGTCACCGGTCAGGTCGCCCTCGCCAGCGTCGAGGACGCCCGCGCCGTCATCGACGCCGCCGCCGCCGCGTTCCCCGCCTGGCGCGACACCTCCCTCGCCAAGCGCACCCAGGTGATCTTCACGTTCCGGGAACTGCTCAACGCCCGCAAGGGCGAGTTGGCGGAGATCATCACCGCCGAGCACGGCAAGGTCGTCTCCGACGCCCTCGGTGAGGTGTCCCGCGGCCAGGAGGTCGTCGAATTCGCCTGCGGCATCGCGCACCTGCTCAAGGGCGGCATGACCGAGAACGCCTCCACCAACATCGACGTCTCCTCCCTCCGCCAACCCGTCGGCCCGGTCGGGATCATCTCCCCGTTCAACTTCCCCGCCATGGTCCCGATGTGGTTCTTCCCCATCGCCATCGCCGCCGGCAACACCGTCGTCCTCAAGCCCAGCGAGAAGGACCCGACCGCCGCGATCTGGATGGCCGAACTCTGGGCCGAAGCCGGCCTGCCCGCCGGCGTGTTCAACGTCCTGCAGGGCGACAAGACCGCCGTCGACGAACTGCTCACCAACCCCGCCATCAAGGCCATCAGCTTCGTCGGGTCCACCCCCATCGCCCAGTACGTCTACGCCACCGGCACCGCCCACGGCAAACGCGTCCAAGCCCTCGGCGGGGCGAAGAACCACGCCATCGTCCTCCCCGACGCCGACCTCGACCTCGCCGCCGACGCCATGGTCAACGCCGGCTTCGGCTCCGCCGGCGAACGCTGCATGGCCATCAGTGCCCTGGTCGCGGTCGGCGACATCGCCGACGAACTCGTCGCCAAGATCAAGGACCGCACCGACACGCTGAAGATCGGCGACGGCACCCAGGACTCCGACATGGGACCGCTCGTGACCAAGGTGCACCGCGACAAGGTCGCCTCCTACATCGACGCCGGCGAAAAGGACGGCGCCACCATCGTCGTGGACGGGCGCACCGTGCAGGCCAATGGCGGTGCGGACGGGTTCTGGCTCGGCCCGACCCTGATCGACCACGTCACCACCGACATGTCCGTCTACACCGACGAAATCTTCGGACCCGTCCTCTCCGTCATCCGCGTCGGGTCCTACGACGACGCCCTGGAACTGGTGAACTCCAGCCCGTTCGGCAACGGCACCGCCATCTTCACCAACGACGGCGGCGCCGCCCGACGGTTCCAGAACGAGGTCGAGGTCGGCATGGTCGGCATCAACGTCCCCATCCCCGTCCCGATGGCGTACTACAGCTTCGGTGGCTGGAAGAACTCCCTGTTCGGCGACACCCACGCGCACGGCACCGAAGGCGTCCACTTCTTCACCCGCGGCAAGGTCGTCACCACCCGCTGGCTCGACCCCAGCCACGGTGGCCTCAACCTCGGCTTCCCCCAGAACGCATAGGTACTGGTTCTCCGCGCCGGACCGTCCGCGGTCCGGCGCGGAGTCCGTTCGATCGAAAGGAACTTCATGAGCGACACCTCTCTCGCCCGCCGTCATCGGGTCGTGGTCATCGGATCGGGATTCGGCGGCCTCTTCGCCACCAAGGCTCTGAAACGGACGGACGTCGATGTCACTCTGATCGATCGCACGACGCACCACCTGTTCCAGCCGTTGCTGTATCAGGTGGCGACGGGAATCCTGTCCGAGGGTGAGATCGCGCCCGCGACCCGGCTCGTCCTCGAGGACCAGCAGAACGCGTCCGTCCTGATCGGCGGAGTCGAGAAGATCGATGTCGCCGACCGGACCGTCACGTCCACACACCGCGGCCGCACCACCGTCACCGAGTACGACAGCCTCGTCGTTTCGGCAGGCGCCCGCCAATCCTATTTCGGCAACGACCATTTCGCCGAGCACGCACCCGGAATGAAGACGATCGACGACGCCCTCGAGCTGCGCGGCCGGATCCTGGGCGCCTTCGAAAGCGCCGAGGTGAGCACCGACCCCGCCGAGCGGGAGCGACTCCTGACGTTCGTCGTGGTCGGCGCCGGGCCCACCGGAGTGGAGATGGCCGGCGAGATCGCCCAGCTCGCGCACCGCACTCTCGCTGGCGCCTACCGCACCATCGACCCCCGTGACGCGCGGATCATCCTCCTCGACGCGGCGCCCACGGTGCTTCCGCCCTTCGATGAGAAGCTGCGTCGGGCTGCCGCCGACACGCTGGAGGATCTCGGCGTCGAGATCCAACTCGGCGCGATGGTGACCGACGTCGACGACGACGGACTCACCGTCCGCGACCAGGACGGCGACGAGCGGCGGATCGAGGCCGCCTGCAAGATCTGGTCCGCCGGTGTCGCAGCCAGTCCGCTGGGCCGGCAACTGGCCGAACAGACCGGCGCCGCCACCGACCGTGCGGGCCGCGTCCTCGTCGAACCCGACCTCACCCTCCCCGGCCACAGCAACGTCTTCGTCGTCGGCGACATGATGAACCGCGACGGTCTTCCCGGCGTCGCGCAGGTCGCGATCCAGGGCGGCCGCTACGCCGCGCAGCTGATCGCCGCGGAGGTGCGGGCCCACCGGAAAGGTCGCGAGAAGCCCGAACGCGCCCCGTTCCGCTACACGGACAAGGGCAGCATGGCCATGATCTCCCGCTTCCACGCGGTCGCGAAGGTCGGCCGCCTCCAACTGACCGGGCTGCTCGCCTGGTTGCTCTGGCTCCTGATCCATCTGGTCTACATCGTCGGATTCAAGAGCCGACTCGCGACCGCCATGTCCTGGACATGGTCGTTCCTGGGCAGAACTCGGGGACACCTGGCGGTCACGGAGCAACAGGTGGTCGCGAGGACGGCGATCAACCGGCTCGATGCCTGGGAGGATTCCTCCCGGGCGGTACCCGAGGCGGCGGCGGCCCCCGCACGGTGAGTACCGTCCCCTCCGTGCCTGCTTCCGCTCACACCGTCGGCATCGACGTCGGTGGTACCAGTATCCGTGCCTGCGTGGTCGACGAGACCGGCGAGGTGCTCGACTCCGTCCAGGCACCCACGCCGCAGTCGGCGAAAGCCCTCGAGGACGCGCTCGACCGCGCCGTCCGCGAGCTCGCGTCCCGTCATCGGATCGCCGCCGTCGGTCTCGCCGTGGCGGGATTCATCAGTTCCGACCTCACCACCGTGCGCTTCGCCCCGCACCTGCCGTGGAAGAACGTGCCGGTCGCGAACGACCTGAGCGACCGGCTCGGACTGCCGGTGGTCCTCGAACACGACGCGAACGCGGCGGCGTGGGCGGAGCACCGGTTCGGCGCTGCCGCCGGTGGTCGCAATGTCGTGATGGTCGCGATCGGCACCGGTATCGGTGCGGCGCTGCTCATCGACGGCACCCTGTACCGGGGCAGTTACGGCGTCGCTCCCGAACTGGGCCACCTCCAGGTGGTGCCGGGCGGCAGACCGTGCGCCTGCGGTAAACGGGGGTGCTGGGAACGGTATTGCAGCGGAACCGCGCTCGTCGACACGGCCATCGAACTCCTCGCCGCCGACCCGACGAGTTCGACGGTGCTCGCACGCGAGGTCGCGAGCGATCCAGGCTCGCTCACCGGCCGCCGCATCGCGAGCGCCGCGCGGGACGGTGACCCGCTCGCCGTGCGCACCATGGAGGAGTTCGCACGGTGGCTGGGCGTCGGACTCGCCATGGTCGGTGACGTCTACGACCCCGATCTCGTCGTCGTCTCCGGTGGCGTCAGCGGCTCTGCTCCGCTGTTCCTCGACCACGCGCGCGACGTCTACGCCTCTCTTGCAACCGGTTCCGGACACCGCCCCCTCGCCCGCATCCGCGAAACCCAACTCGGCGAATCGGCCCAGCGGATCGGGGCCGCCACGATGGCAAGGGACGCGCTGCTGAACGGAGCTCCGCTCCCCGTGCGTGGTTGACGAGTCTCTGGACTCGTCGAGCACTCACGAGCGGCGGAGCCGCATTTGTCGGTGGCCGCCGCGGCATCAACCCGGCCCACTCCGGGGGCCCGCGACGGCAACTGCCGCTTCCCCGACTGCCAGGTCCCGGCGCGGCTCTGCGACATCGACCACACGACGCCGTTCGATCACGACCACCCCGAGAACGGTGGTCTCACCGTCGAGTCGAATCTCGCGTGCCTGTGCCGACGTCACCACCGGCTGAAAACCGACGGCTCCTGGACCGTCCGCCGGACCGGCGGAGGGAACCTCGAATGGACCACGCCGCGCGGCGATATCATCCGAACCGAACCCGAAGGGGCAGCAATCGAACTCACCGTGCCCTCCGACTCCTCACCGAGCGCTCCCACGACCAGCAGGACGAGGTGTATCCGAACGAACTGCACGGGAGGCTGGCCACACACCACCACGCACCGGCACCACCACCCGAAGGCGGCGGCACCGGTACGTGAGAGCGTGCGATCAGTGGGCGGCGACGGCGGCGGTGCTTCCCGCAGCCGACGCGTCGGGCCTGCCTGCGCCGAGGCGGTCCTCCAACTCTTCGAGGCTGCGCCCCTTGGTTTCCGGGACGAAGCGGTACACGAAGTACACCGATATCAGGTTGACGAGGACGAACAGGCCGAACGTTCCGGTGGACCCGAGGACGGAGTTCAGGATCGGGAAGACGAACGAGATCAAGGCGTTCGTCGTCCAGAGCACGAAGACCGCGATGCCCATGGCGAACCCACGGATGGCCATCGGGAAGATCTCCGAGAGCAGCAACCATACGCAGGTTCCGATGAAGCACTGCACGAAGGCGACGAACACCATCATCGCGGCGAGGATGATGTAGCTGCGCCCCGTGGACGAGGGCAGCAGGAACACCAGCGACAACGCGGCCTGCGAGGAGGCCACACCGATGAAGCCGGTCAGCAGCATCTTGCGACGATTCACGAAGCCCAGCAGGATGATTCCGAGAATCGTCATGACCACAGACGTGACACCGACCGCGATGGTGGCCACCAGGGACGCGCTCACGCCCAACCCGCTCTGTTCCAGGATCGTCGGGGCATAGTAGTTGACCGTGTTGATGCCCGTCGCCTGCTGCACGATGGCCAAACCGCAGCCGATCCAGAGGATCCGGCGCATCCACGGGTAGTCGCGCAGATAGTGGACGGCGCCACTGACCTTCGAGTTCCGGTCGCGGGCGGCGTGGAGGCTGATGCTGGCGTACTCGACTGCGGCCTCCGACTCGCTGCGGCTCAGCTCGAGCGTGCTGCGGGTCTCGGCGAGCCGGCCCTTGGACGCGTACCAACGCGGTGAATCCGGGAGCGCGAGCATGCCGAGCAGCAGCAGAACCGCGGGCACCGAGGCGATGGCCAGCATGTACCGCCACACCGTCGGGTCCTCGATGAGGTGATCGAGTAGCGCGTTGATCGAGAAGGCGAGCATCTGACCGGTGACGATCATCAGTTCGTTGATGGTCACCATCCGCCCGCGACGCTCGACCGGCGCCATCTCGGCCAGGTAGAGCGGGCAGGTGACGGCTGCGGCGCCCACACCGAGACCGAGGACGATCCGCGCCAGCACCATGATCTCCACGTTGGGGGCCATCGCACACCCGAGTGCGCCGATGAGGAACAGACCCGCGCAGACGAGGAGTGTGCGCTTGCGGCCGAGAGCGTCCGACAGTCGGCCTCCCAGCAGCGCACCGACGGCGGCACCCGGGAAGAGCAGCGAGCTCACGACGGTTGCTTCGCCGACGGCGCTGAGGTTCAGCTCATCCTTCATGTAGAGCAGCGCACCGGAGATCACACCGGTGTCGTAGCCGAACAGCAGGCCCCCGAGCGTGGAGATGACGGTGAGCTTGGTCAGGAAGCGTTTGTGACTGCGCTCGTTGCGCGCAGCGCCGCCGCTTCCGCGGGCACTGGCAGCCGAGTGGGTTGTCGACATCAGGTGTTGGCCTTTCTGGGGAATGCTCACACATCGCGACACGGAAGATCGGTTCACGTGTCGATACCGCCCGAGTGCGCTCGGCTCGATGCAGCCGAAGGGGCGTTCTCTCCTGGACTGAAGCGATTCACTAACGCGCTTCAGTTACCTACTATGATGTGAATCACAGAGGGTGTCAAGGGCAGAGATCTCGCTGCGGGAGAATGTCCCTGACGACACAACCGAGGGAGATCGAGATGCTCGACGATCGAGCCGCCGCGCACGACGGTGCGGAGCGGCTACCGGCCGGCCTGCACCGACGCCCCACGATGGCCGATGTCGCGACGCGGGCCGGGGTGTCGCGCACCCTGGTGTCACTGATCTTCAGCAACAAGCCCGGAGCGTCCGACGAAACCCGGGACCGCGTCCTCCAGGCTGCAGACGACCTCGGTTACCGTCTCGACCGGGCCGCCCGCATGCTCGCGCGCGGCCGCAGCCGCACCCTCGGCGTGCTCATCGACGTCCATCAGACCTTCCAGGCCGATCTGATCGGAACCGTCTACGCGGAGGCCGAGGCCGCCGGATACGAGGTGCTGCTCTCCGCGAGCGCACCCACCCGGGACGAACACAAGGCGATCGAAGCCCTCCTCAGCCACCGCTGCGAGGGCCTGATCCTGCTCGGCCCGCTCTCCGAGGTGGACTATCTGCGCACGCTTGCGGACCGTGCCGTCGTCACCGTCGTCGGCCGCGCACTCCCCCACACCGCCGTCGACACCGTGCGGACGGCGGACGCCAAGGGCATCCGGCAGTCCGTCGACCACCTGGTCGAACTCGGGCATCGCGAGATCGTGCACGTCGACGGCGGCGCGGACCCGGGGTCACCCGAGCGGCGTCGCGCGTACCTCGCCGCGATGCGCAGGCACGACCTCTCCGACCACATCCGCGTCATTCCCGGTCAGCACAGCGAAGCGGCAGGTGTCGCCGCCGCAAACACTCTGCTGGCCGAAGACCGCCTGCCTACCGCCGTGCTCGCCGGCAACGACCGCTGCGCCATCGGTCTGATGGACGTGTTCACCCGCGCCCACGTCGACGTGCCCGGCGACATCTCGATCGTCGGGTACGACGACAGCCACCTTGCCCAGTTGTCGCAGATCGACCTCACCACCGTGCGGCAGGACACGGAGGGTCTGGCGCGGCACGCCGTGCAGTTCGCCATCGGCCGGCTCGAGAACGACGACCTCGGCCCGCAAGATTTCGTGATCGACCCCCATCTGGTGGTGCGCGGCACGACCGGTCCGGCCCGGTCGTAGCCGCGTCCCGCTGCAGCCGTTCAGCGCAGAGGCAACGGACTCACTGCGTGATGCTCCTCAGGTATTCGACGCTCCGGACGACGTCGCGCACGGGGCCTTCGTCCTCCGGTTCCGACGCGAGGATGGTGTCCTGTTCGAGGACGTACCAGCCGTCATAACCCTGAATCTGCAGCCGCTCGACCACCCCGGCGATATCCACGTCTCCGGTGCCCAGTGGCGTGTACATCCCTTGCGCGACGGCCTCGGTGTAGGTGAGTTCGCCCGCCCGGACCCGCGCGAGAAGCGCCGCATCGACGTCCTTCAGGTGCGCGTGGGCGATCCGCTCGGGGGCGGTGGTGACGAGGTCGAGGGGGTCGGTGCCACCGATCAGCAGGTGTCCGGTGTCCAGGCACAGCGGGATCGACGAGCCGTCCAGGATGCGGTCCACCTCGGCACGGTTCTCGATCATCGTCCCCACGTGGGGGTGGATCACCGCCCGGAGTCCCCGGTCGGCGGCGGCCGACGACAGCCGGTCGAGGTTGCGCAACAACGTCTTCCATCCCGAGTCGTCGAGTTCCGGTCGCGAATCGTAACCGACGGCTCCCGTGACCGCCGCCAGAACCATCACCTCCGACCCCGACGCGACGAGTGAATCGATCGCCCCGCCAACCGCAGCGACGGCGTCGTGATCCGGATCGTGGAGCAGCACAGGAACGAATCCCCCGACCGCCGTCAGGTCGTACCGGGCGAGGGTGTCCGTCAGCTCGCGCGGATCCGAGGGGAGGAATCCGTCCGGACCCAGTTCGGTGGCAGCCAGGCCGGCGTCACGCATCTCGGTGAGCACCCGGTCGGGGTCGAGCTGGTGACCCCAGCCCTCCACCTCACACACTCCCCACGAAATGGGCGCACCTGCAAGTCGAATCGTCATCGTCCTATTTCATCCCATCGCACCGGTCGGTGCTGTTGCAGTGACAGTGGGGCCGTGTCGGGAATCCCGCTCACGGCTGTCGCCGGGTGGCCTGTGCGGCCAGACGTTCCGCGAGCACCGCCGGATCGGCGTTCTCCCGCAACGCTTCCCAGACCGTGTCCACCTGAGTGGCCGGCGCGAGACTGTGCACCGGTTGATCCTGGTCGAGGTTGGTGGGGAACGGGTAGCACTCGGCCGTCGCGACGACGGCATTGCGGAGGGTGCGCTCGCTCGCCCCGGCACTCTGCAGTGCCAGCAGGGTCGGGTATACGGCGTTCGCCATGGCCTCCCGGTCCAGCACCTCCATCGCCCGGCCGAACGGCGACGAGATCTGGAGCAGATTGGCCGACCGCCGGATCGCGTGCGAACGGTTGTGGCCTGCGCCGTGGTAGAGCGCCGGGTTGAAGAACACCGCGTCGCCCTTCCGCAGAGGCAGCTGAACATGACTGTCGCGGAAGAACTCGACGAACTCCGGCAGGGAGAACGCCAGGTATCCCGCCTCGAACAGTTGCGAGTACGGCAGATACAGGGTGGGTCCGCTCTCGACGGGCATGTCGCAGTGCGCCACCGCCCCCTGCAGTGTCAACGTGGCCGACATCCGATGCAGATGCGCCGGATAATCCGCCAGTTCGTGCCGGGGCACGATGCCCAGGTGGTAGTCCCGATGCGGCACCTGCGCGGCACCACCGGGGTTGACCACGTTGACCTGCGACGTCACCTGATACAGCGGGCCCAGCCAGCTCTGGCAGATCAGCGCGAGAATGTCGTTGGCGTAGTACTCGGCGAACACGTCCGGAGCGCCGAGAGCCAGCTTCTGCGCTGCGTTCCAGATTCGGTCGTTGGCGCCCGCCTTGCCGAAGTGGTCACCCACCACACCACCCGACGCGTGTTGCTGCGCGATGAGGAGGTCGAATTGTTCGGTGGCGCGGTCAAGGACCGCGAGATCACTGAAGGCATTCTGGAACACCACGATTCCGGGACCGTCCGTGAGCGCGCGCCCCAGTTCGGTCTGCACGGCGCGGCGGGACTGCGCGTCGTCGAGGTGGGGCATCAGCACGTCACTGCGGTACAACAGGACGTTCTGTTCCACGGACTGAGCGAACGGGTAGTCGGCGAGGTTCGTCGAGCGATCCACGGAGGCGCGAAACGCGTCGAGGTCGCAGTCGGAGTCGCGGATCCAGTCACGCCGGCCGGTCGGCGGAGGAGTCGTGATGGTCATGGGGATAGTCTTGCCGTGATGTGAGTGGCAAACAACAGCAGAAATCCATCATTTTCACCTCAGGAGGCGGCTGTGAAGCACCGCTACAAGATCCGTGAGATCGCCCAGCAGTCGGGATTGAGCGAGGCTACCGTCGACCGCGTGCTCCACGAACGCCCCGGAGTACGGGAATCGACGAGAGCGGAAGTGCAGCAGGCAATCCACGATCTCGACAAACAACGCACCCAGTTGAAGCTGAGTGGGCGCAAGTTCCTCGTCGACGTCGTCATGCAATCACCCGAACGCTTCACCACCGCATTCCGTGCGGCCGTGGAGGCAGAACTGCCCGCTCTCGCCCCCGCCGTCGTGCGGTCACGGTTCCATTTCCGGGAAACCGGCTCGACACCGGCGATGGTCGAGACTCTCGATCGGATCGCAGCCCGCGGCACGCAGGGCGTGATCGTGAAGGCACCCGACTCCGTCGAGGTCGTCGAGGCCATCGACCGGCTCACCGCGGCGGGGATACCGGTGATCACCTATGCCACCGACGTCCCGGGCAGCTCGCGGGCCGGCTACGTCGGGATCGACAACCGGGCCGCGGGGGCGACCGCCGCCTACCTCGTCGACCAGTGGCTCGGCGACCTGTCGTCCGCCGTCCTGATCACGCTGAGCAGCAATGCCTTCCGTGGAGAGGAGGAACGGGAGATGGGGTTCCGCGCCGCACTGCGAAGTTTCGGCACCGACCGTGCGGTGATCGACATCGCGGAGAGCGACGGACTCGACGCGACCATCGAGAGCCTCGTGCTCCGGGCGCTCGAACATAACCCGGACATCGCGGCCGTCTACTCGATCGGCGGCGGCAACGTGGCCACGGCCCGCGCATTCGAACGGACCAGCCGCACCTGCCGCGTGTTCATCGCCCACGACCTCGACGAGGACAACACACGGCTGCTGCGAGCCGGCACGCTCTCCGCCGTGCTGCACCACGATCTCCGGGCCGACGCCCACCTGGCGTGCCGCATGTTGCTGCAGGCGCGGGGCGCGCTCGGCGGTGTCACGACGGCCGCGTCCCCCATCCGGGTGGTCACCCCGTACAACCAGCCGTGACGGCGTGGATCAGCGCCTAGCTGCCCTGCCCCTGGGGGACGGGCACGCCGCGGGACTGGAACCAGCCCGCCGGATCCATCTTGGTTCCGTTGACCGCCCACACCTCGTAGTGCAGGTGCGGTCCGGTCGACTGACCCCGGTTGCCCATGGTGGCGATCTGGTCGCCGGCCCGGACCTGCTGCCCGACCGACACCAATGACTGGTCGATGTGGCCGTACACGCCGGTGGTGCCGTCGTCCTGCTGGATGCGGACCCACAACCCGAATCCCGAGGCGGGACCGGACTCGATCACGGTGCCGTTGGTGACGGCCTTGATCGGGGTGCCGATGGAGTTGGCGATGTCGATGCCGTTGTGGTTGGTGCCCCACCGCGGACCGAAGCCCGAGGTGAACGTGCCGTCGGCCGGGACCAGCACAGCGGGTCGACGTGCCGCTTCCGCGGCCGCAGCCGCGCGGGCAGCCTGTTCTGCGGCCTCGCGAGCCAGCCGCTCGACCTCGGCCTTCTCGAACGCGAGCCGCTCGACTTCACGCTGGGCGGCGCGCTGGAGTTGCTCGGCGTAGTCGACGGGCACCGGGCGCGTGACCTGCAGGAACTGGGGCGGTGTCGAGAGAGACACGCCCGTCTCGGTCGACGCCTGCGCAACCTCACCGGTCGCGGCGGAGGCGATGCCCCCGGATGCGAGCAGAGCAGCGGCCGCCAGTGAGGTCGCCACCAGCCGTCGGCGGGAGGTCGTCGTCGAACGGAGGCGCCGGGTGCGGCGGGTGTGCGGGACGGTGTTCGGGTGTAGAGCCAAAACCACATTCCTCTGTCGAGTTCGTGATCGATAACGAAACGGTCACGGTTTCGACACAGGTTAGTACGGATCAGGCTGAATCCAGCGCGCCTCATTGACGAATGTGCAGCGCTCTATCGACTCGCGCCGGATTTTCCGGCCTCATCAGTCACATGCACCCCGTGAGAGCACATCGACGACAGTGGTCACGCGTCAGAAGTGTCCGACGTCACGGAGCCCGCGGTCGGGACCGCGGGCTCCGTGACCTCCGAATCGGCCGCTCAACCGGCAGCCCGCAGCTGCGCCGCCAAACGCATCGCGGAGTTCGCGTCCCCGTATCCCTCGTAGCCGCCGACGCGTTGCACCACCTCGAAGAACAGGTCGGCGCCCACCGTCTGGGTGAACAGGTGGAAGAACTCGCCATGGGCATCGGCGTCGTACATGATGCCGGACCCGCTCATCCGGTCCAGGAGTTCGCGGGAGAGTCCGAAGCGGGCCTCGAGATCGTCGTAGTAGTTCGGCGAGATCACGAGGGGGTCGAACCCGTTGGACTGCATGGTCGCGGCGGCGGTGAAAATGTCCGTGCACGAGAACGCGACGTGGCTGATGCCGCCGCGCCGGGCCGCGGCGATGTGGGAGTTCCCCGACACCGCACCCGGAACCATGTTCAGGGAGATGCGCAGCGGACGGTCGATGCCGTCGGCACCCGTCTGGTCCATCGTCAGGGCCTGACTGCGCATCATGCCGACCGCGTCGGTGACGTCGAGACCCTCGTGCGGCGCCATCGCGAACACCGAACGGAGCAGCAGCATGATGCCGTCCCAGTTGTCGGACGGCACGGCGAGCGCCACGTGATCGACTCCCGTGAACACGGGCACCTCGTCCTGCCAGCGCGACTCCGTCGGATACAGGTCGAACGCCGACTGCCACGAGGCGGCACTGCCCGGGCCGCGCAGATCCAGCGACGTCGCATCGGTGATCTTCAGACGCACCACATCGGATTCGGGGGCCGTGTCCACACCGGGCAACAGGACCTCGTGCACCGGGACCTCGAGCGCCGCGGCGCGCTCACCCCACGCATCGGGATCGCTCGACCGGATACCGATCTGGGTGAGCACCGGCAGGTGCGCAGGCAGACCCGGAGCGGTCCACACGGTGCCCGCGGTCGCGTCGACCACGATGGTCATCCGGCCGTGCCGCCACAGCTGGAGGTCGTGGCTGCGGTGGCGGCCAACCAGACGGAATCCGATGTGCTGCAGCGCCTGCCGAAGGTCGGAATCCTTGCCGGGACCGGCCGCGAGCCGGAGCGACACGATGCCTTCGAGGGGTGCGCGCGGCGGCGGCTCGAACAGGGCCAGACCGCGACCGGTGTCCTCACCGTGCTCGGCCTGCACGCGTGCGACCTCCTCCTGGAGGTACAGCAGCGAGCGGTGAGCGTCGGCGGCGGTGCGGCCTGTCGACGACTGCCGGAACGTGTCGTTGAAGATCTCGAGCGACCACGGTCCGCTGTATCCGGCGGCCTGAACGTGCGCGCCGAACGTCGCGAGATCGAAGTTGCCCTGCCCCGGGAAGTTCCGGTGGTGCCGGCTCCACTGCAGGATGTCCATCGACATCCGGGGCGCGTCGGCGAGCTGGAGGAAGAAGATCTTCTCCCCCGGGATGTCGCGGATGCCGGACGGGTCGTCGCCGCGGGAAAGGATGTGGAAGCTGTCGAGGCACGTACCGAGGGCATGATGATCCGCGTCCTGCACGATCTTCCACGCGTGCCGGTACGTATTGACATGCGTGCCCCAGGCCAGCGCCTCGTACGCGATGCGGAGTCCCCGGCTGTGTGCGCGCTCGGCGAGAGTGTGGAGTTGCTCGGTCAGGCGGGCGTCGTCGCGCACCGCCTCGGGCAACGGCGAGGAGCACACCAGCAGGGTGTCGCAGCCGAGCTGCTCCATGATGTCGAACTTGCGCTCGGCTCGGATCAGGTTGCGCGCGAACGTCGCCTCGTCCACGGAGTCCAGATCCCGGAACGGCTGATACAGATCGAGGGTGAGCCCGAGATCCGCTGCGCGGGAAGCCAGCTCACGCGGCGACCACGGCGAGCTCACGAAATCGGGTTCGAAAACCTCGAATCCGTCGAACCCGGCTGCCGCGATCGCGGTGACCTTCTCCTCCAGCGATCCGCTCAGGGATACCGTGGCAACGCTCGTACGAACCTGTCGTCCCATGGTGGCGTCAGCCCTTGTTGCAGATGAAGTCGACGGCCAGCGCATAGCCGAGAATGCCGAGACCGGCGATCACACCCGTCGCGACTCCGGACACGTACGAGTGGTGCCGGAACTCCTCGCGGGCGTGCACGTTGCTGATATGCACCTCGACGAGCGGCACCTCGAGCGTCACCAGGGCGTCGCGCAGCGCCACCGACGTGTGCGTGAAACCGCCGGGGTTGATCACGACGCCCGACGCCGTGGTCCGGGCCTCGTGCACCCAGTCGATCAGATGGCCCTCGTGGTTGGACTGCCGCGCGACGATCTCACGTCCGGCTTTCGCGGCGGCCGTGCGGCACAACTCGACGACGTCGTCGAGCGTCTCCCGCCCGTACACCTCGGGCTGCCGTTGCCCCAGCAGGTTCAGGTTGGGGCCGTTGAGAACAAAGATCGGTCCGGGAGCGGTCATCGCGCGCTATACCTCCATTTGTACGAACTAGTGAGTTAGTTCGCACCCAGGATACAGCGCGCTCCCGCCTAGGCGGACTTGTCTCGGCGTTCTCCCCGCTCCGGCTTGCGCGGAACGATGGTCGGAAGCACGTTGTCGTTGACCGTCTCGGCGCTGACCACGACCTTCTCGACGTCGTCACGGCTCGGGATGTCGTACATGACCGGCAGCAGAACTTCCTCCATGATCGCGCGCAGTCCACGAGCACCGGTGCCGCGCAGGATCGCCTGGTCGGCGATGGCCTCGAGCGCGTCCGTGGTGAACTCCAGCTCCACGCCGTCCATGTCGAACAACCGGTTGTACTGCTTGACCAGCGCATTCTTCGGCTCGGACAGGATCTGGACGAGCGATTCCTTGTCGAGGTTCGTCACCGACGCCACGACGGGAAGACGACCGATGAACTCGGGGATGAGCCCGAACTTGATCAGGTCTTCCGGCATGACCTCCGCGAAGTGGTCCTGCGTGTCGATCTCCGCCTTGGACCGCACCTCCGCACCGAAACCGATGCCGCGCTTGCCCACGCGATCGGACACGATCCGCTCGAGGCCGGCGAACGCGCCCGCCACGATGAACAGGACGTTCGTCGTGTCGATCTGGATGAACTCCTGATGCGGGTGCTTGCGACCGCCCTGCGGCGGCACGCTGGCCTGCGTGCCCTCGAGGATCTTCAGCAAGGCCTGCTGCACACCCTCGCCGGACACGTCCCGCGTGATCGACGGGTTCTCGCTCTTGCGGGCGATCTTGTCGACCTCGTCGATGTAGATGATGCCGGTCTCGGCGCGCTTGACGTCGTAGTCGGCGGCCTGGATCAGCTTGAGGAGGATGTTCTCGACGTCCTCACCGACATACCCGGCTTCGGTGAGCGCCGTCGCATCGGCGATCGCGAACGGGACGTTGAGCATCTTCGCCAGCGTCTGAGCCAGATACGTCTTGCCGCAGCCCGTGGGACCGAGCATGAGAATGTTCGACTTCGCCAGCTCGACCGTCTCGCCGCGCGCGTCACGGCCCTTGTCACCGGCCTGGATGCGCTTGTAGTGGTTGTAGACCGCAACGGCGAGAGTCCGCTTGGCGGCATCCTGGCCGATCACGTAGTTCTCGAGGAAATCCCGGATCTCGGCCGGCTTCGGCAGCTCGTCGAGTTTCACCTCGCTGGATTCGGCCAGCTCCTCTTCGATGATCTCGTTGCACAGGTCGATGCACTCGTCGCAGATGTACACCCCAGGCCCAGCAATGAGCTTCTTGACCTGCTTCTGGCTCTTACCGCAGAAAGAGCACTTGAGCAGATCCCCGCCGTCACCGATGCGTGCCATCTCGTCAGGTCCCTACTTCCTTCGTCTGCGTGCAACCATCGAACCGATCCCACGCTGTGCGCGCACCGACCGAAAACGAAAGCCCGTTATGTGACCGTACCCGCAGATCGCGAGCGAGGTCGACTGGTTGTCGGTGATTCGCGCACCGATCTTCCGGGAAAGCCAGCCTTGCCGATCCCGCACCCGGCTCGCGGTAACCGCGCCGTAACGGCGTGTCGCCCGAGCCGGGGCGGCAGGAAATCACTTCTGGGCGCTGAGTTTGCGGTACTCGAGCACGTCGTCGATGATTCCGTATTCCTTGGCCTCGGCGGCCGTGAGGATCTTGTCGCGATCGGTGTCCTTGCGGATCACGGCGGCGTCCTTGCCGGTGTGCTTCGCGAGGGTGGTCTCCATCAGGCGACGCATCCGCTCGATCTCGGCGGCCTGGATCTCGAGGTCGGAGACCTGACCCTGGATGCCGCCGGTGGCGGGCTGGTGGATGAGGACACGAGCGTTCGGCAGGGCGAGACGCTTGCCGGGGCTACCGGCCGCCAGCAGCACCGCGGCGGCCGAGGCCGCCTGGCCGAGGCACACCGTCGTGATGTCGGCGCGCACGTACTGCATGGTGTCGTAGATCGCCATCAGTGAGGTGAACGAGCCACCCGGCGAGTTGATGTACATGGTGATGTCGCGATCGGGGTCCAGCGACTCGAGAACGAGCAGCTGAGCCATCACGTCGTTGGCCGAGGCATCGTCCACCTGCACGCCGAGGAAGATGATGCGCTCCTCGAACAGCTTGTTGTACGGGTTGGACTCCTTGACGCCGTAGCTCGAGTGCTCGATGAACGACGGCAGGATGTAACGCGACTGGGGGCCTGCGGGCGCCTGGCCTCCCAGGCTGCGGGGATCGAACAGGTTGGTCATCAGTTCTCCAAGGGATGTATGGGAGCGGTCAGTGAGGAAGCCGGGCTGCTACTGCCCGGTCCCGCCCGCCTGCGCCGCGCGGGAGACGACGTGGTCGACGAAACCGTATTCGAGAGCCTGCTGTGCGGTGAACCAGCGGTCACGATCCGAATCGGCGGTGATCTGCTCGACCGTCTGACCGGTGTGCTCGGCGATCAGCTCGGCCATTTCACGCTTGGTGTGCGCGAACTGCTCGGCCATGATCGCGATGTCACTGGCGGTACCCCCGATTCCGGCGGACGGCTGGTGCATCATGATCCGCGCGTGCGGGAGGGCGTAGCGCTTGCCCTTGGCCCCCGCGGAGAGCAGGAACTGGCCCATCGACGCGGCCAGACCCATTCCGAACGTCGCGACGTCGCACTCGGCGAACTGCATCGTGTCGAAGATCGCCATGCCGGCGCTGACCGAACCGCCGGGCGAGTTGATGTAGAGGGAGATGTCCCGGCTGGGATCCTCTGCCGACAGCAGCAGAATCTGAGCGCACAGCTTGTTGGCGATGTCGTCGTCGACCTGGGTACCGAGGAAGATGATGCGCTCGCGCAGCAGGCGTTCGTACACCGAGTCGCTGAGGTTCAACCCAGCGGTGGCTGAAGTCATGGCGGGACTCTGCAAAGTCTCCAGGTGATTGGAAGTCACGGTACCTGCCTTCTCCGTAAATCGTTGATTGCTGACACAGACACTAACGAAGGAGGGCGGCACCGGAGTCCCGGTGCCGCCCTACTTCGCTCAAAGCGGAAAACAACTCACCGCCGAACGCGAGAAAAACATCCCGCGACCAGCATTACTTCTGGTCTTCGCTCTCGGTGGAATCCGACGCAGCCTCGTCCGTGGACGCAGCCTCCTCGGTCTCGGCCTCACCGTTGCCGAACAATTCGGCGGTGTCGACAGCGGCACCCGAGGTGTCGGTGACGGTGGCCTGCTCGACGACACCGGCGAGAGCCTTGCCGCGACGCACGTCCGCGAAGACGGCGCCGAGCTGACCGGCCTGCTGGATCTGCTGGATGAACTGCTCGGGCGCCATGCCGTAGCGCTGTGCCTGGAACAGGATGCGCTCGGTGAGCTCGTCCTGGCCGACGGTGACGTCGGAGGCGTCGGCGATGGCGTCCAGCAGCAGCTGGGTCTTCACCGAGCGCTCGGCGCTCTCCTTGGCGTCCTTGTCGAACTCTTCGCGGCTCGTGCCCTGCTCCTCGAGGAGCTTGTTCAGCGCTTCCTCGTCGTGATCGAGACCGTGCACTGCGTCGTGGAGTGCAGCGTCGACCTCGGCCTTGACGACGGCCTCGGGCAGCGGAACCTCGACGGTCTCGAGGAGGGTCTCGAGGACCTTGTCGCGGATCTGACCGGCCTGCTCGACCTTGCGAACGCGTGCGACGCGCTCACGCAGGTCGGCCTTCAGCTCGTCGAGGGTGTCGAACTCGCTTGCCAGCTGAGCGAACTCGTCGTCCTCGGCAGGGAGCTCGCGCTCCTTGACGGTGCCGACGGTGACGGTGACGACAGCTTCCTTGCCTGCGTGGTCACCGGCGACCAGCGTCGAGGTGAACTCCTTGGACTCGCCGGCCTTGACGCCGACGACGGCCTCGTCGAGGCCCTCGATGAGCTGACCCGAACCGACCTCGTGCGACAGACCGCTCGCGGTGGCCTCGGGAACGGCCTCACCGTCGACGGTGGCCGACAGGTCGATGGAGATGAAGTCTCCGTCCTCGACCGCACGCTCGACGCCGGTCAGGGTGCCGAAGCGCTGACGCAGCGACAGCAGCTGCTCCTCGACGGCCTCGTCGGTGATCTCGATCGGATCGACGGTGACGCTCAGCTCGCTGTAGTCGGGCAGCGTGATCTCGGGGCGGACGTCGACCTCGGCGGTGAACTCGAGGAGCTCGCCGTCCTCGATCTTCGTGATCTCGATCTCGGGCTGACCGATCGCCTTCACCGAGGCGCTGGTGACGGCCTCGGAGTAGCGGGACGGGAGTGCGTCGTTGACGACCTGCTCCAGGACTGCGCCACGACCGACACGAGCTTCGAGCAACTTGGCCGGTGCCTTGCCCGGACGGAAGCCGGGGAGACGGATCTGTTGCGCGAGGGCCTTGTAGGCCTTGTCGAAATCAGGCTTGAGCTCCTCGAAGGGCACCTCAACGTTGATACGGACTCGCGTCGGGCTGAGCTGCTCGACGGTGCTCTTCACGGACTGGCTCCTTCGTGTGGTCGTGCTTTTTCTGTGCGGCAGTTGCCTGCCCTGTGGTTCTGGTCGGGGTGACAGGATTTGAACCTGCGACCCTCCGCTCCCAAAGCGGATGCGCTACCAAGCTGCGCTACACCCCGGTCGAAGCCGGCTCTCGCCAACCTCGCGAGGACCCGAGGAAGAATCCTACGGCCCCCCGATTATGAAATCCAAAGCGAGGTTGGGTACAGTCACTCATCGCAGACGACATGCATGGCGATCCCAGGTTGTCGTATGCACGGGGATGTAGCTCAATGGTAGAGCCTCAGTCTTCCAAACTGATTACGCGGGTTCGATTCCCGTCATCCCCTCCACACAGGAGCGTTCCCACCCCAGGGAACGCTCCTTTTTTGTCGCGCACAGGCGGCGGCGGACATCTCGGCCGCTATGACATGCGTCACAGGCGCACCAGACGCGCCCGCACCTGTCGTCTGGGGCCCGCTCCCCCGTTCGCCGAGCGTAACCACGATTTCGGTCAGTACTCTGGGAGATGTCCGATTTGTCCCCTACTCGTGGATGTTGCAGCCCCGCAGCCGGCGGTCCGCGAGAACTCCGGAGGCCCACCGTGGAACTGCTACTCATTCTCGTGATCGTGGCGGCGGTCGCCTTCCTGGTGGTGAGGAGCCGCAACAACCGCGCCGGGCAGACCGCGAACCAGCTCGAGGACGCCAAGGCGGACGCTCGCCAGGCAATCGAACGGCTCGGCGGACAGGTGTACAGCCTCACCGGGTCCGACACCGCCTCGCAGCAGGCACTCGCCGACGCGTCCGAGCGGTACACCGCGGCGGGCTCCCAGATCGATCAGGCCACGACGCCCGTCCAGGCGCGTCTCGCCAAGCAGACGGCGCTCGAGGGTCTCTACTACATCCGCGCCGCCCGCACGGCCATGGGCATGGACCCCGGCCCGGAGATTCCGTCGATCGACGGCCAGAAGTCCGCGGGAGCTGTCACCGAGGACCGTGAGGTCGAGTTCGAGGGGCGGCAGGTCGCGGCGTCGCCGAACCCGTCGTCGAAGACACCGAACTACTACCCCGGCGGCCGTGTCGCAGGACGCCCGGTTCCCGCCGGCTGGTACTCGGAGCCGTGGTGGAAGCCCGCTCTCGTCGCAGGCGCGTGGGGCCTGGGCTCGATGTTCCTGTTCTCGGCGATGTTCTCCGGCATGGCCGGAGTGGGGTACGACGCACAGGGCTTCGAGAGCGGAGCGGGCGACGCGTCCCAGGACACCGGTGACGCGGGCGCGGACGGCGGGGGCGACGGCGGTGACGCAGGCGCAGACGGCGGCGGCGACATGGGCGGGGACGCCGGTGGCGACGGCGGCGGATTCGACTTCGGCGGCGGCGGAGACGGCGGCGGATTCGACTTCGGTGGCGGGTTCGACTTCTAGCCGGCCGTCAGGAGGGCTGGCAGCTCGGGCACCAGAAGAGGTTGCGGCCCTTCATGACCGAGTGGGTGACCGGGGTGCCGCAGATCCGGCACGGTGATCCCGCCCGCCTGTAGACGTACGTCCGGGGACGGTCCTTGGCATACGCCGGATCGCCGTGATCGTCCTCGGGGCGGACGACGTGCATCTTGCCGCGGCGGACCCCGACCTTCATCAGGGCGACGAGGTCGGCCCACAGCGCGTCCCACTCGTCACGGGACAGCGCTCGACCGGGCCTGTCGGGGTTGATGCCGTGCCGGAACAGGACCTCCGCCCGGTACACGTTGCCGATGCCGGCGATCACGGCCTGATCCATCAGCAGTGCCCCGATCGGGGTCTTCGACGCCGAGATGCGTTTCCACGCCTTGTCGGGGTCGGCGTCCTTGCGGAGCGGGTCCGGCCCCAGCCGCGCCTCGATGGCGGCGACCTGCGGCGGATGGAGGACCTCACAGGCCGTCGGACCGCGGAGGTCGGTGCCGAATTCGGCGCCGACCATCCGCATCCTGACCTGCCCGACCGGCGGTTCCATCGGAACGGCCGATTCCGTGAACGCTCCGTACAGTCCCAGGTGGACGTGCACGACCAATCCGGACTCGTAGTGATGCCACAGGTGTTTACCCCAGGCCTCGGACTTGACGAGAACGCGGCCGTCGACGAGCGCCGCGTCCTCGGAAAATCGGCCCTGCGGGCTCAGCACCCGCACCGGCGCACCGGCGAACCGGCGTTGGTGTAGCCGGGCCAGCCGGTGCAGGGTGTGACCTTCGGGCAAGGGCGATCAGGCCTCGGGCAGGGCGGGGGCGACGCCGGTCTTCTCGAACTCGGACAAGATGTCGATGCGGCGCTGGTGGCGCTCCTCGTTCGACCACTCGGCGGCGAGGAAGGCGTCCACGATCGCGAGGGACTCCTCGAGGGAGTGCATGCGCCCGCCGAGGCCGATCAGCTGAGCGTTGTTGTGCTGGCGGGCCAGCTGCGCGGTCTCGACGCTCCACGCCAAGGCACATCGCGCACCCTTCACCTTGTTCGCGGCGATCTGCTCACCATTGCCGCTGCCGCCCAGCACGATGCCGAGGCTGCCCTCGTCGGCGACGACACGACGGGCCGTCTCGATGCAGAAGGCGGGGTAGTCGTCGAGGGCGTCGTAGACGTGAGCGCCGCAGTCGACGGTCTCGTGGCCCGCGGCCGTCAGGTGTTCGATGATCTCGTTCTTACGTTCGAATCCGGCATGGTCGGCACCCAGGTATACGCGCATGACTGGTGATTCTGTCAGGCGTCGTCGCGAATCGTGTCAGGGGCCCGGGACGCTTATCGTGATCAGCATGTATCCCGACAACGGACAGAACTGGGGACAGGCGTATCCGGGACATCGGCCGGTCCCCGCGCAGCACCAGTGGGGTGGCGGGACGGGATGGAATCCTCCGGTCCCGTTGCCGGGCCTCATGCCGAACGACCGGCCCGCCCGGCACTCGTGGGAGATCCCGCTGCTCGTGGTGGCGATCGTTCTCACCGTCGTCGCCTACGTGGCGTCGATCGCGGCGCTCTTCCTCGGCGTGGTGTCGACGTGGGTGCTCATCGTGCTGGTCGCGCCGATCCTCATCGCCGTCGGCCGCGGCCAGCTCTACGGCTCGCAGCAGGTGAACGGGATCAAGATGACGCCCACCCAGTTCCCCGACGGGTACCGGATGGTGGCCGAAGCGGCCGCACGGTTCGGGATGACCGAGCCGCCCGACGCATACGTCGTGCTCGGGAACGGCCGGATCAACGCGTTCGCATCCGGACACGGCTTCCGCCGCTTCGTCGTGGTGTACAGCGACCTGTTCGAGATCGGCGGCGAGGCCCGCGAGCCCGACGCCCTCGCCTTCATCATCGGCCACGAGGTCGGCCACATCGCGGCCGGTCACGCCTCCTACTGGCGGCAACTGGGACAGTTCGCCGCCAACTACATTCCCGTCGTCGGGTCGGCGCTGTTCCGTTCGATGGAATACACCGCGGACAACCACGGTTACTGCGTCCGTCCTGCGGGCGCCCGCGGCGCGATGGGCGTTCTCGGCGCAGGCAAATATCTTGTGAGCATCGTCGGATTCGACGAACTCGCCGACCGGGCCACCACCGAACGCGGGTTCTTCCCGTGGTTCGTGAATCTGCTGTCGGGACATCCGGTGCTCACCTGGCGTGCCGCCGCCCTGCGGAACAGGACCCGGCACGGTCACCTGTTCGTGAAACCCGGCCAGATCTACCGCGATCCGCAGCAACTGCAGTACGCGGCCGACCCGGCCGGGCCCGTCACTCGGTGACCGTGCCCAGGATCGGGGCTGGGCTCAGTCGAACTGAGGGTCCTCGGTCCGGGTGCGCTTGAGCTCGAAGAAGTGCGGGTAGCCGGCCAGTGCGACCGCACCGTCCCACACCTTGCCCGCATCCTCGCCGCGGGGAATCCGCGACAGGACCGGGCCGAAGAACGCGACGCCGTTGACGTGGATCGTCGGGGTTCCGACGTCCGGTCCGACGGCGTCCATGCCGGCGGCGTGACTCTCGCGCAGTGCGGTGTCGTACTCCTCCGATTCGGCGGCCTCGGCCAGTTCGGCCGGCAGGCCGACCTCGGCGAGCGACTTGACGATCACGTCGCCGAAGTCCTTGTTGCCCTCGTTGTGGATGAGCGTGCCCATCGCGGTGTACAGCGGCAGCAGGATCTCGTCACCGTGCTTCTGCGCGGCCGCGATGAGCACCCGCACCGGGCCCCACGCCTTGGTCATGAGCTCGCGGTATTCCTCCGGCAGATCCCGGCCTTCGTTGAGAACGGCCAGGCTCATGACATGGAAGTTCGCCTGCAGGTCGCGAACCTGCGTGGCCTCGAGGATCCATCGCGAGGTGATCCAGCACCACGGGCACAGTGGGTCGAACCAGAAATCAGCGACGTCCCTGGCGGTCCCGGCGTTCGTCCCAGCACTCACGTGATGCTCCTTCTCGGTGATGTACACATTCCCGTCCAGTCAACACCTCCCTGCCGGGAATCCTTCCCGGAGACCCCGCTCGCGGCAGTAGGGTCGACAGTGGTCGACCGGAAGGGAGCATCCTCACATGTCCTCCACTCGCACGTTCGTCGTCGTCGGCGGCGGCCTCGCCGGAGCGAAAACGGCAGAAGCATTGCGTGACAAGGATTTCGACGGTTCGATCGTCCTCCTGTCGGAGGAGGAACACCTTCCCTACGAGCGACCTCCGCTGTCGAAGGAACACTTCGCAGGCAAGAAGGCTCTCGGCGACTTCACCGTCCATCACGGCGACTGGTACCGCGACCATCACGTGGACCTGCGGCTCGGCACCACCGCCACCGCCCTCGACCTCACCGCCCATACCGTGACGCTGCCGGACGGTTCCACGCTGGGCTATGACAAGCTCGCCCTCGCCACCGGTTCACGCTCACGCCGCCCACCGATCTCCGGCTCCGACGCCGAGGGCGTCCACTACCTCCGCACCATCGACGAATCGGACAGCCTGATCGACGCGGTCGCCGGCGGCGGGCGGCTCGTGGTGATCGGCGCCGGCTGGATCGGCCTCGAGGTGGGTGCCTCCGCACGGGAGAAGGGCGTCGACGTGACGGTGGTGGAGGCCGCCGAAGTTCCCCTGCTCGGCTCCCTCGGCCCCGAGATCGGCTCGGTCTTCGCCGAACTCCACCGCGAGCACGGTGTTCAACTGCACCTCGGCGCCACGGTCGAGGAGATCGTCGTCGACGACGGCAAGGCCACCGGGGTTCGGCTGAGCGACGGCACCGTCCTTCCCGCCGACGCCGTCCTCGTCGCCGTCGGCGCGGCACCCAACATCGAGATCGCGGAACGGGCCGGACTCGACGTCGACGGCGGCGTTCTCGTCGACGCCGGGTTGCAGACCAGCGACCCCGACGTCGTCGCGGTGGGCGACATCGCCGCGCAGTGGCATCCGCAGCTCGGCACCCGAATCCGGGTCGAGCACTGGGCGAACGCACTCAACCAGCCGGCCGTGGCCGCCGCCACCATGCTCGGGCACGCAGCCGAATACGGGAACCTGCCCTACTTCTTCACCGACCAGTTCGATCTGGGCATGGAGTACGTGGGGTACGCCCCGCACGATTCGTACGACCGGGTGGTCGTGCGTGGCGATTTCGCCGCACGCGAATTCGTGGCCTTCTGGCTCGACGCGGACAATCACGTCCTCGCCGGCATGAACGTCAACATCTGGGATGTCACCGATCAGATCAAGCAACTGGTGTCCTCGTCCGCCCCGGTCGATCCCGACCGCCTGGCCGACCCCGAGGTGCCGTTGACCGACCTGTCCGGTTAACACCCCCGGCCCACTCGTGATGGGATGGCAGCATCGAGTACGAGCATCGCCGCCGATCACGAGGAGACCTCTGTGGCCCCACCCAACCTGACCCGCGAACAGGCAGCCGAACGAGCCCGACTGCTGACCGTCGACAACTATCTGATCGAACTCGACCTCACCGACGGGACAGGTCAGCCCGGAGTCGAGACGACAATTCAGCCCGGAGTCGAGACGTTTTCTTCTCGCACCACCGTCACGTTCGGGGCCACCCCCGGCGCGTCCACGTTCGTCGACATCGTCGCGGCCCGTGTGCATTCGGCGACCTTGAACGGCTCGCCCGTCGACGTCTCGGATTACGACGAGTCCACCGGCATCACGCTCACCGGTCTCGCGGAACGCAACGAGCTGGTGGTCGAGGCCGACTGCGCGTACTCGCACACCGGTGAAGGGCTGCACCGCTTCGTGGACCCGACCGACGACGCGGTGTACCTGTACTCGCAGTTCGAGACCGCCGACGCCAAGCGCATGTTCGCCTGCTTCGACCAGCCCGACCTGAAGGCGACATTCGACGTGCACGTCACGTCCCCCGCCGACTGGAAGGTGATCTCCAACTCCGCGACCGTCGAGACGGTGGCGGCGGAACCCGGCCGTCACATCTTCCGCACCACGCCGAAGATGAGCACCTACCTCGTCGCGCTCATCGCCGGCCCGTACGCGGAGTGGACCGACAACTACTCCGACGAGCACGGCGACATTCCCCTCGCGATCTACTGCCGCGCCTCGCTCGGGAAACACATGGACTCCGAGCGCCTGTTCACGGAAACCAAGCAGGGCTTCGCGTTCTACCACCGCAACTTCGGCACCCCCTACGCGTTCGGGAAGTACGACCAGCTGTTCGTTCCCGAATTCAATGCGGGCGCAATGGAGAACGCAGGCGCCGTCACGTTCCTCGAGGACTACGTCTTCCGGTCCAAGGTGACGCGGGCGTCGTACGAGCGGCGCGCCGAGACCGTGCTGCACGAGATGGCGCACATGTGGTTCGGCGACCTCGTCACCATGCGCTGGTGGGACGACCTGTGGCTCAACGAGTCCTTCGCGACGTTCGCCTCCGTGCTCTGCCAGAGCGAGGCCACCGAATACACCAACGCCTGGACCACGTTCGCCAACGTCGAAAAGTCCTGGGCGTACCGGCAGGATCAGCTGCCGTCCACCCACCCCATCGCCGCCGACATCCCCGACCTCGCCGCGGTCGAGGTGAACTTCGACGGCATCACGTACGCGAAGGGCGCCTCCGTCCTCAAGCAGCTCGTCGCGTACGTCGGGCTAGACCCCTTCCTGTCCGGCCTGCGGGACTACTTCCGCGACCACGCCTTCGACAACGCCACGTTCGACGACCTCCTCGGTGCACTCGAGAAGTCCTCGGGCCGCGACCTGTCCGACTGGGGAGCCCAGTGGCTCAAGACCACCGGACTCAACATCCTGCGTCCCGAATTCGACGTCGACGCGGACGGCAAGTTCACCCGGTTCGCCGTCCTGCAGTCCGGCGCAGCACCCGGTGCCGGTGAGCGACGGGTGCACCGCATCGCGGTCGGCGTGTACGACGACCGGGACGGCAAGCTCGTGCGCACGAAGCGGGTGGAACTCGACCTCGACGCCACCGAACGCACCGACGTCACCGAACTCGTCGGTGTCGAACGCGGGCAGCTGATCCTCGTCAACGACGACGACCTCACGTACTGCTCGCTGCGGCTCGATCCCGACTCGCTCGCCACCGCCATCGACCGCATCGGCGACATCGACGAGCCTCTCCCCCGCACCCTGGTGTGGTCGGCGGCCTGGGAGATGACGCGTCAGGCCGAACTCAAGGCGCGGGACTTCGTCGCCCTCGTGCAGCGCGGCATCGGCGCCGAAACCGAGGTCGGTGTCGTCCAGCGACTGCTGATGCAGGCCCAGACCGCGCTGCACAGCTACGCCGAACCCGAGTGGTCCAAGGAACACGGCTGGCCGGACTTCGCGAACCGGCTCCTGGAACTGGCGCGGGAAGCCGAGCCTGGTTCGGATCACCAGCTGGCGTTCGTCAACGCGCTGGCGGGCGCGCAGCTGTCGGCATGGCACACCGAGGTGCTGCAGGAACTGCTCGACGCCGCACCCGAAACGGTCGGGCTGCCGGGCCTCGTCGTCGACACGGACCTGCGCTGGCGTCTCGTCACCGCGCTCGCCGGGGCCGGTGAGATCGACGCCGAGGGCATCGAGACGCCGTTCATCGACGCCGAAGCCGAACGCGATCCCACCGCGGCAGGCGCCCGCAACGCCGCCGCGGCGGCCACCGTCCGCCCGCAGGCCGCGGTGAAGGAACAGGCCTGGAACCGGGTGGTCGGCGACGATTCCGTGCCGAACATCACCGCCCGCTCGATCATCGGCGCCTTCGCCGGTCACGGGCAGTCCGAGATCCTCGCACCGTACGTGGCCCGCTATTTCGCGGACATCCCCGCGGTGTGGGAGCGGCGGTCGAGCGAGGTCGCGCAGACCGTCGTGGTGGGTCTGTACCCGTCGTGGTCGATCAGCGAGGAGTCCGTGGCGGCAGCCGACGAGTTCCTGGCCGGCGACCATCCGCCGGCTCTGCGCCGCCTGGTGGTCGAGGGCCGGGCCGGGATCGTCCGGTCGCTGGCGGCCCGGAAGTTCGACGCGAGCTGATCGGTGGCCGATCCTGCCGGCCTAGTCCGGCAGGATCGGCACGCTCACACCCTGGTCCCGGCCCAGCAGCACCGCGCGGGTGACCGCCGAGGAGCCGAAGCGGTCGCGGAGGCTGTCGAGTGTGCTGTCGAGGGAACTGCTCGTGTACGGGTCGAACGGCAGCGCGAGCTGTTGCGGGCAGTCGTCCTCGAGGTTGGCCACCGCGATCCCCACCAGGGTGATGCCCTTGGATTCGATCATCGGCCACGCGGTGCTCAGCAGGCCCCGGGCCGTGGTGAGGATCGTCTGTGTCTGAGCCGACGGCTGCGCGAGAGTGTGCGAACGCGTGACCCGGGTGAAGTCGTCGAACCGCAGCCGGAGCACCACCGTGCGCCCCACCCGCTCGCCGCGGCGCAGCCTGCCCGCCACCCGGTCGACCAACGTCACCAGGGCGGCGTCCACGTCCTCCCTCGACTTCGGTCTGCGCCCCAGGGCGTGCTGCGCGCCGACGGATCTCCGCCTGCGCCCCATCTGCACGGGCCGCGGGTCGCGTGCCCAGGCGAGCGCGTGGAGGTGGTGGCCCGCCGCGGGTCCGACGATGGAGACGAGCAGCTCTTCGGGATAGTGGGCGAGCTGGCCGACGGTGGCGATCCCGGCGTCGCGGAGCTTGACCGACGTCACCGCGCCGACTCCCCACAGCCGTTCGACCGGCAGCGGATGGAGGAACTCGATCTCGCGGTCCGGCGGCACGTGCAACAGTCCGTCGGGTTTGCCCACCGCGCTGGCGACCTTGGCGAGGAACTTCGTTCTCGCGACGCCGACGGTGATCGGCAGCCCCACCTGCTCGCGCACGTCGCGGCGCAGGCGTGCCGCGATGTCGACCGGCGTGCCCGCGATCTTGCGGAGACCGGCGACGTCGAGGAAGGCCTCGTCGATGGACAGTCCCTCGACCAGGGGCGTGGTCCGGCCGAAGACCTCGAACACCGCCTTGCTCGCGGCCGCATACGCCGACATCCGTGGCCGCACCACGAGGGCGTGCGGGCACAGGCGCAGCGCCTGCGCGCCGCTGCTGGCCGTGCGCACCCCGTACGCCTTCGCCTCGTAGCTCGCGGCCAGCACGACGCCGCCGCCGACGATCACCGGACGACCCCGCAGACCGGGGTCGTCCCGCTGCTCCACCGAGGCGTAGAACGCATCGAGGTCGGCGTGCAGGATGGTCGCCTCGGCGCCACTCGAGATGCGCGGGCGCGGCGAATCGGACACGAACATATGTTCGCATCGACCACCGACAGAAGTCGAGGGTCGTTCAGACCGACAACAGCATTCGCAGTGCGGTGGGTGTCTCGCCGAGTTGGGCGCGGATGGTCCTGGTCATGTGCGCCTGATCCGAGAAACCCAGGTCGGCCGCGAGGCCGGCGAGGTCCCGGTCACCGTTCTCGATCCGCTCGAGCGCCCGCCCGACCAGAACCCTGTTGCGGTACCTGGTGAGCGACACACACATGACGGCGCTGAACGCGCGACTGAGCGCGAACGGTGACACCCCGAACCGCTCGGCGAGCGGTATCAGACCGTCCGAGCCGGGCTCGTCGTCGAGGACCGCCGCACGGGCGGCGGCCGCTATTACGTCGTCCGGAAGGCCGCCGCGCCGGCGTGAAACCGACGGCCCCCGTGACGCGGCGAGCGCGGCGACCGCGACGAGCCGGACGATCTCCTCGGCGAGGGCGAAGTGGACGCGCGCCGACTGGCCTGGTCGATCGTCGACGGCCCCTACCGGCATCACCATGCGTCCGCCCAGGTGAGCGAAGACGGCAACGGCGCGACCGTGTTCGTCTGGATCGCGGACATCCTGCCCGCGAGTCTCGCGGACCGGACCGCGCAGATGATGGAACTCGGCATCGGCGCCGTCCGGCGGACCCTCGACAGGGCTGACCGCGTCATCGACATCCGGTGAGACACCGACGGCCCGATCCGGTTCAGGAGGACTGAGCCGGGATCGGGCCGCGCGGACGCTGATCTGTGCAGGTTTACGGCGAGGCGATTGCCGCGCTCATCACGCGGATGGCACTCACGAGACCGTCGATGAGGTCGCCGTCGCCGAACGACGATACGGCGGCGGTGGCACCGAGCTGGGCGACCCGGTCCGTGACCCGGTTGGCCACGGCCCGGCCGCTGCGGATCTCGACCGTCCGCTGGTTGGGCGAGACCGCGATGAGCACGGACCGTTCCGCCTCGGGCGTCGTCGGGAACAGCGCGTCGGCGCCGGCTGCGGTGTCGGCGCCGAGGTCGCCGATGTACGCGTTGAAGCGCACCTTCGTCTTGCGGGTGCCTTCGGTGAGGGCATCGTCGAGGCGGACGAGTTCGTCCGTCGTGAACGGCAGGTCGTCGGTGAACGGCTCACCGACACGGTGCACGCCCGAGATGCGACCGCTGGAGGTCACGACGCTGCCGACAGGGAGATTGTCCGCGGATACCGCGGACGCGGGAATCAGGTCACCACTTGCCACTTGCCGAGCCTCCAATCAGGTCTGCCGAACCGGCGTGCACGCCGTGGTGTCCGCCGTGATGACCGTGCGTGGTCACCTCGTCGACGGCGCTCCACAGCACCGGCGCGTGCGTCCATTCCTCACCGAGGTGGAACGCGGGCGGCACGGGGCCCGGCGTCTTCTTGCCGACGAACGACATCCCCGCGAAGAAGGCGGTGATCAACGCCGGAATTCCTACGAATATCAGCACTGTCTCGAGAATGCTCACAACGCAAACGGTAGCCCAGAACCGTGCGAGGGGAAGCGTCAGGGCCGAACTTCGCGAAGGGGACCCGCGGAACGCTCAGGCGGCGCCTTCACCGAGGTAGGGCATCCACGACGGGTGCAGGTCCTTGGTGGACGCCAGCAGTCGCCAGTGCGGCCCCGACGGAGGCACCAGGGACGCCCGGAGCGTCCAGCCGAGTTCGCTCAGCAACTTGTCCGCTTTGCGGTGGTTGCAGGGTGCGCAGCAGGCCACGCAGTTCTCCCACGAATGCTCGCCGCCGCGACTGCGGGGAACCACGTGATCGACGGTTTCGGCCTTGGCACCGCAATAGGCGCACCGGAACCGGTCCCGGTGCATGAGGGCTGCGCGGGTCATCGGAACCCGGGCGCGATACGGCACGCGCACGTAGTTCCGGAGGCGGATCACGGACGGCACCTGCACGGACCACTGCTCGGAGTGGACGACCGGGGCCTGGGGATCCTCGTGGACGGTGTCGGCCTTACCGCAGGTCATCAACACCACGGCGCGGCGGGCAGGAAGGGCGGTGAGCGGCTCGTAGGTGACATTCAGGAGAAGCACCCGGCGCTTGATCCAGAGCGGAACCGCATTCTCGCCCGGGAAAGAAGGCTCTGCGCTGTGCGCGGAGCCTTCGGTGATCACTTGTAAAGCAAACGCCCCTGAAACCCCGGCACTCCGGGCATCAGTGGGCACGAGTTGTCGGTGCGCGCGGGCGCTGTGTCGATTCTTCATGCGACCTCCGGGAGATTGCCACCAAGTGCACCATGAATTGCCAGCTCGTGCACGTCCATTTCCGACAAAAATGCAGGACATTCGGTGAACAGACGGTGACGAAGACCGTTCGCGCCCACACGTGCACAATGGAAGGCGCCATGACTGACGTGCAGCAGACCTTCTACGAGGCGGTGGGCGGAGCGGAGACGTTCCGCAAACTCACCGCGCGCTTCTACGAGGAAGTCGCCAAGGACGACATCGTGCGGCCCCTCTACCCCGAGGAAGATCTGGGTCCGGCCGAGCGCCGGATGCGGATGTTCCTCGAGCAGTACTGGGGCGGGCCGCACACCTATTCGGACGAGCGCGGCCACCCGCGACTGCGGCTGCGTCACCAGCCGTTCAAGATCGGCCCGATCGAGCGGGACGCCTGGCTGCGGTGCATGCACACGGCCATCGCGTCGATCGACTCCGGCACCCTCGACGACGCCCACCGCAAGGCCCTCACCGAGTACATGGACATGGCCGCGGCGTCGATGGTGAACTCCGCCTTCTGAAACCGCCCCGCGCCGATAACGCCGGTCGAGTCGTGGTGCGGGCGATCGTTTGGCACGATGGGCGTTTGTGAGCACTCCCGCCGAAACGCCCGCCGACGACACGCAGCCGGCACCCTGGTGGTCCGACGCCGTCTTCTACCAGATCTATCCCCGCTCGTTCGCCGACGCGAACGGTGACGGTGTCGGCGACCTCCACGGAGTACGGGACAAGCTGGGATACCTCGAACTGCTCGGTGTCGACGCCCTCTGGCTGAGCCCGGTCATGCGCTCCCCGATGGCCGATCACGGTTACGACGTGTCCGATCCCCGTGACATCGACCCGCTGTTCGGTGACCTCGCGAGCATGGACGCCCTGATCGAGGCCGCGCACGCGCGGCAGATCAAGGTGACGATGGACCTGGTGCCCAATCACACCAGCGTCGAGCACGAATGGTTCCGCGCCGCCCTGGCGTCGCCGCCGGGCAGTCCCGAACGGGACCGATACATCTTCCGCGACGGTCGCGGTGAGGACGGCGCGGAGCCGCCCAACAACTGGCCGAGCATCTTCGGCGGGCCGGCGTGGACGCGGATCACCGAGGCCGACGGCAAGCCCGGCCAGTGGTATCTGCACATCTTCGCGGCGGAGCAGCCCGACCTGAACTGGGATAACCCGGAGGTCGTCGACGATCTCACGAAGACGCTCCGGTTCTGGCTGGACCGCGGCGTCGACGGATTCCGCATCGACGTCGCGCACGGCATGGCCAAGCCGGAAGGTCTGCCGGACCACGACTGGTCCGCCAACGAACTGCTGCAGAACTCCGATGGCGATCCGCGGTTCGACAACCCCGCGGTCCACGACATCCACCGCGGCATCCGCAAGGTCCTCGACGAGTACCCGGGCACGATGGCCGTCGGGGAGATCTGGGTTCGAGACAACGAACGCTTCGGCGAGTACATCCGGCCCGACGAACTGCACCTCGGGTTCAACTTCCGGCTGGCCGAGGCCGAGTTCTCGGCGGAGACGGTGCGGGAGGCGATCGAGAACTCCCTGACCGCCGTCGACCAGGTGGGCGGGACACCCACGTGGACCCTGTCGAACCACGACGTCGAACGGGAAGTCACCCGGTACGGCGGCGGCGAGATCGGCACGGCACGCGCCCGGGCCATGATCCTCGTCGAACTGGCGTTGCCCGGTGCGGCGTTCCTGTACAACGGTGCCGAACTCGGCCTGCCCAACGTCGACCTCCCCGATTCGGCGTTGCAGGATCCGGTGTGGGAACGATCCGGTCACACCGAACGCGGCCGCGACGGCTGCCGTGTGCCCGTGCCGTGGGAAGGCACCGAACCACCGTTCGGGTTCAGCACCGGCGAGCCCTGGCTGCCGATGCCCCCCGAATGGGCGGACCTCACCGTCGAGGCGCAACTCGAGGACGTCACGTCGACGCTGTCGCTGTACCGTGCAGCACTCGAACTGCGCTCGCTGCGTCCGGAGTTCTCCGGTCCCGGGGTCGACTGGTACGGGAGCCCCGCGGGCTGCTTCGCCTTCCGCAGGCGCGGCGGACTGATCTGCGCCCTCAACGCCACCGACGCGCCGATCTCGCTGCCACCCGGTGAGGTGCTGCTCAGCAGCGCGCCGCTCGTCGAGGGGCAGCTCCCACCGAACGCGGCTGCGTGGCTCATCTGACCCGCACTCCCGCAGTTGCGGCGGTCGTCGCAGCATCGATCCTGTTCGCCACCACGGGAACCGCGCAGGCCCTTGCGTCCCGCGCCCTCGGATACGACCTCGACCCACTGGCCGTCGGCTCGGCCCGGGTCGTGGCCGCGGGCGCGCTCCTCGCGGCGTTCGCGGCGCTGCGCGGCGGACTCGGGTTCGGTGACGGCCCCGGGATTCGCCGATATGCGCCCGCCGTGTGGGGCGGGATCGGGGTCGCGGCGTACCAACTCGGATTCTTCACTGGCGTGCAGAGCGCCGGAGTGGCCGCAGGAACCATGATCGCGCTGGGTTCGGGACCCGCGTTCACCGGCGCGCTGCAATGGGCGGTGCACCGTCACCGCCCCGGCCCGGTGTGGGCCGTGTCCACCGTCATCGCCGTCGCCGGCATGGCGTTGATCGTGGCGGGCACGACCGGCGGCTCCGACTCGTCCGGGATCCTGGCGGGTGCGCTGCCTGCGCTGATCGCCGGTCTCGGGTACGCCGCCTACACGGTCGCCGGGTCGTCGCTGCTCGCGGCGGGTTCGAGTCCCGAGGCGGCGATGGGACAGATGTTCGGTCTCGGTGGACTGTTCCTGATCCCCGTGCTCGTCGCGACCTGGCCGGGCGGCCTCGACACCGGGGCGGGCGCCGCGGCCGCCGTGTATCTGGCGATCGTCCCGACCGTGCTGGCGTATCTCCTGTTCGCCGCCGGTCTGCGGCGGCTGCCACCCGCGACGGTCGCGACGCTGACCCTCACCGAACCGGTGGTCGCGGCACTGCTCGGGACCGCGGTGCTCGGCGAGCAGCTGACCCTGGTCGCGGGGCTGGGCATGGCGGCCGTCGTCGCGTCGCTCGCCGTGCTGGCCACCAGCACGCTGCGGTCCGGCTGACGGCGCGCTACCGCGCGACCGACAACGGAATCCCCCCACCGCGGTGCCGGTAGATCGACCCGAACCGGGCGTCCACCCGCAGCCACGACGCGGTGGCACGCACCCGGACCAGTTCGGAGGCGTCGATGCGCTCGAGGTCGATGTCGGCGGTCAGCCGATCCGAGCCCGCGTGCGGAACGAACCCCATCGCGGTGAGAGCGAACACCACCCGCATCGGGATGCCGACCGTGTGCTCCGCGCCCGCCACCTGCAGGACTTCCTGGTCGAGAAGTGATGCGGGTGGGCCGTGGCCGCTGCCGTGCTCCTGCGCCAGGGCCGCACCGCGCTGCGCGAGGTCGACGAGAACACGCGCCGGGACGTCGTCGACGTGAACGAAGCCCTCCGCCGGAGGCAGTGCGCCCCGCCACGCCGAATCCATCGAGAAACCCGGATCGATGTCGGCTGCGGTCGCCGCTTCGAGAGCGGCGAGCAGTTGGTCGCCGGCAGCCGACGTGTCGTCGGGGGTGATGGTCCCCGCGACCGTGCGCACCGCCAGCGCGTCGAAACCGGTTGCCGCCCAGATCGTCAGGCGGCCGGGTCCGCGTTGACGCAGACGCACCACCGTCGACTCGTCCAACCGGACCACCCTCGTGAGGAATGTGGCGAGATCACCGCGCTCAGTGGCGTCCGGGATCGACAGGACGCGCTCATACACGCTGCCAGCTCTCCAGGTACGCCCGCTCGACGTCGGTGATTCTGCGCAGGCGCTGGGTGTCGATGTCGAACGCCGCGATCTGCGTCGACGCGATGATGGACGGCGCGACCGAGACGTCGACGCCCTTCGGTCGGACCTCGTAGTTGATCGTGAAATCGACCGCGCGCACCTTCTCCACCCACATCAGGACGTCGAGCGGTGAATCGCTGTGCCGGAGTTGCCCGCGGTAGCGCACATGGAGGTCCGCGATGACCGCGCCGTCACGCAACGTCACGGTCGGACGGTCGTCCTCGAACAGCCAGGGAATCCGCGCCTCCTCCAGCAACGTCACCATCCGTGCGTGGTTGATGTGCTGGAAGACGTCCATGTCCGACCACCGAACTTCGACCTCCGCGTGAAAGCCCTCGCTCAACGTCATACCTCCGATCGGGTGCCCATACCTCGCACCATGCTGCGTACCTGACGCGCCGCCACCGAGAGCGTCGCGAGGTCAAGGGTCCCAGACTCGAATATTTCGGTGAGAGCGGACCTCGCCCTGGCCAGCCGGGACGCGTTCGTCGACTCCCAGTCGTCGATCTTCTCCTGCGGCGTCTCGTGAGGTTCACCACCCAGGAGCACTTCCATCGTGAGCTGACGCAGCGAACTGTAGAGGTCGTCGCGCAACGCGAGACGGGCCAGCGAATGCCAGCGGTCACCCCGCGCGAGAGTGGACACGGCGCTCAGCAGCCAGTCGATGCCGAGGTGCGCGTCGAGCTCGTAGTACAGCTCGGCGACCTCGTCGATGTCGCGTTCGGCGATGTCGGCGATGTCGCTGATGTCGAGCAGACAAAACTTGTCCAGAAGCCGGAACACCTCGAACGCGAGGTCCTCGGGCGCGCCGCGGACGACGAGGGGCCGCGCCCGCGTCTCCACGTCGGCGAGCTGATGCCCCCGCACGAGCTGCGGCACCCTCGGCGAGAGTGCACGGAAGTCGGCCGAGTACCGGGCGATCTCGGCGCCAACGGCGAGGGGCTGAGGCCGGTTGGTCAGGAACCAGCGGGACGCGCGGTCGAGAACTCGGCCGGACTCGAGAATCAGGTCGTCCTCGATGTCCGCCGCGATGTTCGCCGACCGGATCCTCGACCACAGCTCCGGCAGGGCGAAGATCTCGGTGACCGCCGCGTAGGCGCGGATGGCGTCGGTGCTGCTCGCACCCGCCTCGTCCGCCAACCGGTACGCGAAGGTGATACCGCCGTTGTCGATGGTCTCGTTCGCGAGCATCGTCGCCACGATCTGCCTGCGCAGAGGATGCGCCTTGATCGCGGTGCGGAACCGCTTGCGCAACACCGTCGGGAAGTACCGCGGCAGCCGCGGCGCGAACGTCTCGCTGTCGGGCAGGTCCGTCGCGAGGAGGTCGTCCTTGAGCGCGAGTTTCACATGCGCGGTGAGGGTCGCGAGTTCCGGAGACGTCAGGCCCTGACCGGCCTGCCTGCGTCGGGCGATCTCCTCGTCGGTGGGCAGGGCCTCGAGCTTCCGGTCGAGTCCGCGACGCGACGCCAGGTGCTCGATCTGGCGGCGATGCACGGTCAGCATCGGAACCGCGCTGGTCCGGGAGACACCGAGGAGATCGTTCTGCGCGATGTTGTTCGCGAGTACGAGTTGGGCCACCTCGTCGGTCATCGACGCCAGCAGAGGATTGCGTTCCTCCCGCGGCAGCCCGCCGCTGCTCACCAGCGAGTCCAGCAGGATCTTGATGTTCACCTCGTGATCGGAGCAGTCGACGCCCGCGGAGTTGTCGATCGCGTCGGTGTTGATCCGGCCACCGTTCTGGCTGTACTCGATCCGGCCGAGCGCCGTCACCCCGAGGTTGCCACCCTCGCCGACCACCTTCGCCCGCACCTCGTTGCCGTCGACGCGCACGGAGTCGTTGCTCTTGTCGCCCACCATCGCGTTGGTCTCGGTGGACGCCTTGACGTACGTGCCGATGCCACCGTTCCACAGCAGGTCCACCGGGGCACGCAGGATCGCCCGGACCAGTTCCGGCGGGGAGAGTTCGGTGACGGCGTCGTCGAGTCCGAGCGCGGCACGCGCGGCGGCACTGATCGGGACCGATTTGCGGGTCCGGTCCCACACGCCCCCGCCCTCGCTGATGATGCTGGTGTCGTAGTCGGCCCACGACGACCGGGGCAACGCGAACATCCGCGACCGCTCCGCGAACGACCGGGGGGCGTCGGGATCGGGGTCGAGGAAAATGTGCCGGTGGTCGAACGCCGCCACCAGCCGGATGTGTCGGCTCAGGAGCATGCCGTTTCCGAACACGTCGCCGCTCATGTCGCCAACGCCGACCGCGGAGAAGTCCTGGGTCTGGGTGTCGACGCCCATCTCCCGGAAGTGCCGTTTCACGCTCTCCCAGGCACCGCGCGCGGTGATGCCCATCCCCTTGTGGTCGTACCCGGCCGACCCACCGGACGCGAACGCGTCGCCGAGCCAGAATTTGTACTGCTCCGCAACAGAATTGGCGAGGTCGGAGAATTTCGCGGTGCCCTTGTCCGCGGCCACCACGAGATACCGGTCGTCGCCGTCGCGACGCACCACCCGGGCCGGGGGCACGATCTCCCCCGACACCTGATCGACGTTGTCGGTGAGGTCCAGGAGCCCGCAGATGAATGTGCGGTAGCAGTCCTGGCCCGCCTCGAGAGCGGCGGCGCGGTCGGCCGCCGCGTCCCCCGAGGGCGTCGGCGGATTCTTGACGACGAAGCCGCCCTTCGCGCCGACCGGGACGATCACCGCGTTCTTCACGGCCTGGGCCTTCGCCAACCCCAGGATCTCGGTGCGGAAATCCTCACGCCGGTCCGACCAGCGCAACCCGCCGCGGGCGACGGATCCGAACCGCAGGTGCACACCCTCGACGTCGGGTGAGTACACGAAGATCTCGTACTTCGGGCGGGGCTTCGGCAGTTCCTGGATCGAGGTCGGATCGAGCTTGATCGACAGGTATGTGGGCGGCTCCCCGGTCTCGCCGACGACGAAGTAGTTGGTGCGCAGCGTCGACTTGATCAGCCCGAACAGACCGCGCAGGATGCGGTCCGCGTCGAGGCTGACCACGGCGTCGATGTACTCCCGCAGACGGGTGTCGAGTTCGGACACCAGATCGGGTGAGGGCGTCTCCGGATCGAACATCGCCTCGAACAACTCGACGAGTGTGTACGCCGAACGGGGATTCGCCAGCGCAACCCCCTCGATGTGGAACTGACTGTACGGAAACCCGGCCTGACGCAGGTACTTTGCGTACGTCCGCAGGATCACGGCCTGCCGCCACGACACTCCCGCCCGCAGGATCAGCTCGTTGAACCGGTCGGCCTCCGCCCGCCCGAACCAGACGGCGGTGAAGGCATCGGTGAACCGTTCCTGAAGCTTCGGTGCGGCGGCCGACGCCTCCTCGGCGGCGAGTTCGGCATCCAGGTCGTCCTCCACCGAGGAGCGGAGCAGCTCCGCGGGCACCGACAACCCGAAATCGTAGATCCAGCAGGTCAACCCGTCCGGCCGCGGAATCAGATAGGGCCGTTCGTCGAGCACCTCCACACCCAGGCTCTGCAGCACCGGAAGCACCTGGCTCAACGAAATGCCGTCCCCGCCCACGTACAGGGTGAATCGCCAGTGCCCGACCTCCGCCCCGGGATCGCGGTAGAGCAGCAGATCGATGGAACCGTCTTCGAGCGCCTCCAGCCTCGCGAGATCCGACAACGCGCGTGTGGCGTCGAAATCCTCCTTGTACCCCTCGGGCAGGACGGCGGCGTAACGCTGCGCCAGAACGGGATCCACACCGGTGGTCACCGGGAGGAGGTCGCCGAGATGGTCGTCCCAGCTGCGGCTCGCCTCGGCCAGCATCGCCTGGACCCGTTCGCGGTCGGCGTCCGAGAGGTCGAGCCGAGACCCCATCTGTTCGGTGCTCTTGCGGATCGTCACGTGCAGCAACGCCAGGTCGGATTCCGTGACGCGCGCGGTGTATTCCAAAGTGCCGCCACCGAATTCCCGCAGCAGGATGTCCTGCATCGCGAGCCGGACCCGGGTGGTGTACCGGTCGCGGGGCAGGTAGATCAGGCAGGAGACGAATCGTCCGAGAAAGTCCTCGCGCACGAACAGACGCACCTGACGCCGGAGCCCGATGCTGTGCACGGCGGTCACCGTGTCGAAGAGTGTGTCGGCGTCGCTCGAGAAAAGCTCGGTGCGCGGGAACGACTGGATGACCTCCAGCATCGCCTGCCCCGAATACGAATTCAACTGGAACCCGGCCCGGTCGATCACCTTGCGCACCCGGCGAGCGATCACGGGAATGTCGAGGACGTTCTCGTGCAGCGCCGTGACCGTGAAGACCCCGAGGAAACGGTGCTCACCGGTGATGTTGCCGTTCTCGTCGAGAATGCTCACGCCGACGAAGAACGGGTAGACCGAGCGGTGCACGGTCGCGGGGAACGAGCCCTGCGTGAGCACGAGCAGGGGACGGTCGGGGATCTCGGCGGCCGGCGGCAGACTCAGCGGGCCTTCGGTGACCGCGTCGGAGCGCAGCAGTCCGAGACCGCTGCCCGGCACCACCTGCAGGCTCCGGGCGCCGGAGCTGTCGGGCTCCCCCAGTTCGAAGCGGCGGTAGCCCAGCGCCGCATAATTGCCCTGCGAC
Source organism: Rhodococcus jostii RHA1 (assembly GCF_000014565.1). NCBI lineage: Bacteria > Bacillati > Actinomycetota > Actinomycetes > Mycobacteriales > Nocardiaceae > Rhodococcus > Rhodococcus jostii. Next base: position 1,469,384 of record NC_008268.1, read on the forward strand.
ATCCATCGCAGCAGATCGGCGCAGTCCTCCAGGTCGTCCTTCGACACGCCGGGACAGGGTGCGGACGTCTCGAGTTCGTCGGCGAGTGTCCGCTCGAGCTTGCGCATGATGTCGGTGTCCCGGACCACCTGGCGCACGTCGGCGAGGACGGTGCCGACTTCCTTCTCGAGTGTGTCGAGAACCGCGGAGTCGGTACGGGGATCGAGTTGGACGTGAATCCACGACTCGGCGAGGCTGCCCTCGTCGGCATCCTTGGCCGTGTCTCCCATGAGGATTTCGCGCAGTGCACCGATCGGATCGCGCCGGACCGAGACGATGGGGTGCACGAATTCGCTGATCCCGATGCCCAGGCGGTTCAGCAGCGCGGTGATCGATTCGACGAGCAGCGGCATGTCGTCCGTCACGATCTGCAGGGACGCACCGAGTTCGTGCCCGTCACCCGGGCGGTAGACGCGGGTGACCGCGCGCTCCGGCGGACGGTGCAGGGCAAGTGTCAGATGCGCGCCGAGCACGGCCTCGGAGGCGCCGTTGACGGCGCTCTCGCTGTCACCGCGATCGACGTGACGGAAATACACGGCTGCGAGAGTCGGCACCTGCGACCGGAGACCTTCGGGCAGATTCCGCGCCCACTCCGCATCTTTCAGTGCTGCCGATTCCGTCATCGGGGCTCACTTCCTCTGTTCCGATCGCCGCGGGCAACTCTCTCGAGACTAGCCCGCGGCGATGGGAACAGAGGGTGAACTTCGGGCACCCCGCGTGCCGGATCCGTCAGCCGGTGGTCACCGGCGCGAGGTACCGCTCGAGCGCGTCCCGTTCCGCCTCGGAGAGCGGACGCGAGCGTTCGGTCTTCGCGTCGAACGCCACCATCAGGGCGTCGCCCGTCGCGCAGCGGACCCCGTCGCGGTTCGTGACGATGTGCCGGATCGTGTACGACGAATTGCCGACATGGAGCACCGACACGTCGATCGTCAGCGGACCGGAAGCGTCGGTGACGGGACGCAGGAATTCCACGTCCATCTTGCGCACCACCGTGGCGCCCGCCCGGGCTCCCACCGACTCCAGCTCCGACGACAGGAAATGCACACGTGCTTCCTGCATGTACTCGACGAAGCGGGTGTTGTTGACGTGACCCAGCCGGTCGGAGTCACCCCACCGGACCTGGATCTCGTACGTGAAGACCTTCGACTCCGCCAAGGGTCAGTCCCTCGTGAGCTTGCGGTGCGTCACCCGGTGCGGCCGCGCCGCGTCCGGTCCGAGCCGCTCGACCTTGTTGGCCTCGTAGCCCTCGAAGTTGCCCTCGTACCAGTACCAGGCGGCTTCGTTGTCGCCGAAGCCACCCTCCCACGCGAGGATGTGCGTGCAGGTGCGGTCGAGGAACCAGCGGTCGTGGGAGATCACGACGGCGCAGCCGGGGAACTGCTCGAGGGCGTTCTCCAGCGAACCGAGGGTCTCGACGTCGAGGTCGTTGGTCGGTTCGTCGAGCAGGATCAGGTTTCCGCCCTGCTTGAGCGTCATCGCAAGGTTCAGGCGGTTGCGCTCACCACCGGAGAGGACGCCCGCCGGCTTCTGCTGATCGTGGCCCTTGAACCCGAACGAGCTGATGTAGGCGCGCGACGGCATCTCCGTCTGGCCGACCACGATGTGATCGAGACCGTCGGACACGACCTCCCACACCGTCTTGTCAGGGTCGATGCCCGTGCGGTTCTGGTCGACGTAGCTGAGCTTGACCGTCTGACCGATCTTCACCTCACCGGCGTCCGGCTCCTCGAGCCCGACGATGGTCTTGAACAGCGTCGTCTTACCGACACCGTTGGGGCCGATCACGCCGACGATGCCGTTGCGCGGCAGGGTGAACGACAGGTCCTTGATCAGGACCCGGCCGTCGAAGCCCTTGTCGAGGCTCGAGACCTCGACCACGACGTCGCCGAGTCGCGGCGGCGCCGGGATCTGGATCTCGTCGAAGTCCAGCTTGCGGGTCTTCTCGGCTTCGTTGGCCATTTCCTCGTAGCGGTCGAGGCGGGCCTTGTTCTTGGCCTGACGGGCCTTCGCTCCCGAACGGACCCAGGCCAGCTCCTCCTTGAGGCGCTTCTGCAGCTTCTGGTCCTTCTTGCCCGCGACCTCGAGCCTCGCGGCCTTCTGCTCCAGGTAGGTGGAGTAGTTGCCCTCGTAGGGATACAGGCGGCCGCGGTCGACCTCACAGATCCACTGGGCGACGTGGTCGAGGAAGTACCGGTCGTGGGTGACGGCCAGGATCGCGCCCGGGTAGGCGGCCAGGTGCTGCTCCAGCCACAGGACGCTCTCCGCGTCGAGGTGGTTGGTCGGCTCGTCGAGCAGCAGCAGGTCGGGCTTGCTGAGCAGGAGCTTGCAGAGGGCGACGCGGCGCTTCTCACCACCGGAGAGGTGAGTGACCATCTCCTCCGGCGGCGGACAGCGCAGGGCGTCCATCGCCTGCTCGAGCTGGGAGTCGATCTCCCACGCGTCGGCATGGTCGAGCTTCTCCTGGAGCTCGCCCATCTCCTCCATCAGCTCGTCGGAGTAGTCGGTGGCCATCAGCTCGGCGATCTCGTTGTACCGCTTGAGCTGGACCATGGTTTCACCCAGGCCCTCTTCGACGTTCTCGCGAACGGTCTTGGTCTCGTCCAAGTGCGGTTCCTGCATGAGGATCCCGACGGTGGCACCCGGAGCGATGAACGCTTCACCGTTGCCCGGCTGATCCAGCCCCGCCATGATCTTGAGGATGCTGGACTTACCCGCGCCGTTCGGGCCGACCACACCGATCTTGGCGCCGGGGTAGAAGCTCATCGTGACGTCATCGAGGATGACCTTGTCACCGTGCGCCTTGCGCACCTTCTTCATCGTGTAAATGAACTCAGCCATGGGGCCAGCCTAATGGTGAAGTGCGATGAACCCACATCGCGGAGGGTCGGGGACGTGATCGGGGGCTTCGCAGGAAGAAGCCGCGGGCACCGGCGCCGCGGGCGCGGGGTCGGCGCCGATACCCGCTGGTGCGCTACGCGACGAGGGACCGAGTGGCGACCTGTTCCGTCGCCGGGGTCGCCGCACCCCCGTCCGCGGTTCTGGGCGCGCGCTCGAGGACGACCGTGCAGCGGGCGAGATCCGGTCCGATCGCGGTCGCGCTCAGCTCCAGGTCGGAGCGGGCGATTCCGTCCCGCGTCGTGTACTCCGTGGTGCGCAACTCGCCGGTCACGATGACCGGATCCCCCTTCGCGATCGATTGGACGACGCCGGCCATCAGTCGCCGCCTGCAGGTCACCGTGAGGTAGAGCGTGCTCCCGTCGCGCCACTCGCCCGTCGCGTGATCGCGGCGCCGGACCGTGCTCGCCATCCGGAAATTGAGGAACTCGTCACCGGCCGCGTTCGACCGGGTGACCGGGCTGGTGATGACCGTTCCGACCACGGTGCCGTGTGTTTCGTACATTTCGCTCTACCCCCTGTGAGTGCGGCAAGGTGCCGTCACTCACAGCGTGCCGTCCGGATGGGAGATTGCCGGACGGCATCCGAAATCTGTGGAGAAACGGAGCGGGTGTGGATAGAGCAGCCGAAACGGCTGCTGACGCTCCGACGGTGTCGGAACCACGTGCTAGCGGTCAGTGTCCGGCTTCTCGGTCCCGTCGCGCCAGTTCCGCGAACATCGCGTTGTGCGCTGCCAGGTCGGCATCGTCGTCGCGGTCGGCGGCCCGGTCGACCCGCCGCGCCGTGCGGCCGTCGCTGCGGGACCACTGGATGAGCAGCGCCATCATCACCAGCACCAACGGGATCTCGCCGGTCGCCCACGCGATGCTGCCACCCAGTTGCTGGTCACCCACCAGGTCGGCGTTCCAGCCCAGTCCGAGCGACCGGTAGTACCACTCGCCCATCACCGCGCCCATGCTCATCAGCGCCACACCGAAGAACGCGTGGAACGGCAGCGAGCCGAACACCATCGCGAGCTTCGTCACCGGCTGAAGTTTGCGCGGCGAGGGATCGACGCCGATGGCGACCCAGTAGAAGAGGTAGCCGCTCAGCAGGAAGTGCAGGTTCATCAGGACGTGCGCGGAGTGCGAGTCGACGGCGGCCTCGAAGATCCCGCCAAGGTACAGGGCGTAGAAACCGCCCACGAACAGCACGGCCGCGACGACGGGATGGGTGATGAATCGGGAGAACGGGCTGTGCAGCGCCGTCAGGATCCACTCGCGCAGACCCGGCACACCATTCTTGCCCGCCGGATCGAGGGCACGCAGGGCGAGGGTGATCGGCGCACCGAGCACCAGCAGGACCGGGGTCAGCATCGACAGTGCCATGTGCGCGCCCATGTGCACGCTGAACACGGCCGGTGAATAGCGCCCGACACCCGACGACGTCGCCACGAGGAGCACCACGCATCCGCACATCCACGCGACGGTCCGGCCCACGGGCCAGCTGTCGCCGCGACGCCGGAGTTTGCGCAATCCGAGCGCGTAGACGACGACCAGCACTATCGCGGCGGTGCCGTAGAGGAGGTCGAATCGCCAGTCCAGCATCAGCCTGGAGAACGTCGGCGGCCCCGCCAGGTTGTAGCCGAGTTCCACCTCCGTCAGGGTGGGCGCCGCGGTCGGAGGGGGCGGGGGTGTGCGACCGAGCCCGACGGCGAGACCGATCGTCGCGGCGAACACCATGGCCTCCGCGCCGGCGAACCGGATCAGGTTGCCGCGGCCGGCCGGGTCCTTCTGCAGCGCGGGCAGGGCCCGTCGACGCTGCGCCCAGCCGAAGACCCCCAGGATGACGAGCGCCACGATCTTCGCGACCACCAGGCGTCCGTACGTGGTGTCGACGAGGTCACCGATCTGGACGCGAACCAGCGCGTTCACCACGCCACTGATCGCCATGACGACGAAGCAGACCGTCGCGACCGCGGAGAACCGGCGCGCCGCCACATCGGTGTAGGCGCCGCGCCTGCGCGCGTGGGCGAGGAGAGCGAACAGGCCGCCCGCCCACAGCGACGCAGCGACCAGGTGCAGGATCAGACTGTTCGTCGCCATGTCGTGCGAGCCGCCCGACGACGAGTGCCCCGTCAACGCGAGCGGCATCAGCCCGAGGATGCCGACGACCAGAAGGATCGGCGTCCACCACCAGCGCAGCACGAGCCGGGACGCGATCGCGAGGACGATCGCGATGATCGCGGTCCAGCGCCAGGCGCCGGCGAGTTCGACCTGATCGATCGAATTGAAGATATTGGCCGGTTCGACCGCCTCGGCGAAGGGTTGCCCGGACGTGTCCGACAACGTCAGCGGGACCAGGACGAGGGCGGTCGCGGCCCACACGATCGCGGCGTACGACGCCGTCCGGACCGCGCGGTAGCCGTCCACGTCCAGGACACCGGATTTCTGCGGCGGCACGAAGAACGCCGCGAGCAGCAGCGATCCGATGGTGATGACGGCAGCGATTTCCGACACGGCCCGCATCGCGGGCAGTCCGTAGGTGGTGATCGGGCCGGGATCCGGAATTCCCAGCAGCACGAGCGCCTGAGCAGCGGAAAGTCCGACGACGATTGCCGCTACCAGGCCGGCGATGAGTCCGCCGACGACGAACAGGGCGGTCGAATCGGCGCGATTCGGGGGTTTCGATGCCGGGTCGGACGGCGCGAGCTGGGGTGTAGCCATACATCAAGGGTAGGACCTACGACAGGCCGTCGGAGACGCGAGGGTTCCGTCGCCGATCCGGTTACCGTCGACAGGGACTGTCCCGAGGGAACGAAAGGCTGAGATGGCCGAGTTTCTGATCATCGCCGTGGCGCTGTTCTTCGCGGGCATGGGTGTGTACGGTCTCGCCGCACCTGCCCGGCTGGTCGCCCCGTTCGCCCTGTCCGCGGATTCGGCGACCTCGCGCGCCGAGGTGCGCGCGGTCTACGGCGGCTTCGGTGTCGCGGTGGCGGCCCTACTGTTCTTCGCTGCTTTCGACGCGCACGGCATCCGATCCGCCGCCTCGGTGACCGTGGCCGTCGCCCTGCTGGGGATGGCATTCGGCCGGATCGTGTCGGTCGTCGCCGACCGGCCGGCCCGCTTCTACCCGGTGTGGTTCTACTTCGTGGTCGAGCTCGTCCTGGCAGGACTTCTGCTCTCCGGGGCAGCCCTGGGCTCATGACGCGGACACCCCAGCCCCGGTCGGAGCGCTCGGAGCGGCAGGTAATATTTGCTGCGCGCCTCCGTAGCTCAGGGGATAGAGCAAGAGCCTTCTAATCTCTTGGTCGCAGGTTCGAATCCTGCCGGGGGCACTCATCCGACGGAACACCGACAGACGAAAACCCCCGACCACCTGGACGAACAGGGATCGGGGATTTCGTGTCAGCAATTCAGGTGCGCTCCGCTGGCCCCTCCGTGGATAGGGAAAATGTGGATCGATGACCTGCCCTGGTAGGTCGACTGCACTGGCATCGGGAGCGGGTGAGAGCGCAGGATTTTCATGTGTGCGTTGCGGTCGACCCCGATCCGTCTGTGGTGCCGGTGAGCCTGCGTGTCAGCATGGTGGCGGAGGGCCAATCTTCATCCGCGGGAACCGTGGAATGTTGCCTTCGAGCACGAGTAAGAGAGTTCTGTCTTCATCCCGCCCTCCCCGCAACGCGCACCCGAACGAGCGAATACGTGCCACCAGTGACGGAGAGAGGGTGATCGGCGATGGAAGTGGTGCACCCCCGGTGCGCGGGACTCGACATCTCCAAGAAGGACGCGAAGGTGTGCGTGCGGATCCAGGGCCGCGGCAGCAGGCGCACCTCGGCGACGGTGACGACGTGGGGCGCGATGACCAACCAGATCCTTGCCCTGCGCGAGCACCTGGTCCAGCAGAAGGTCACCTGCGTGGTGATGGAAGCAACCGGCAACTACTGGAAACCCTATTTCTATCTCCTCGAGGACACTCTCGAGGTGATGCTCGTCAACGCCCACGACGCCCGAAACATGCCGGGCCGCAAGAGCGATGTGTCCGACGCCGCCTGGCTGGCCGACCTCGGCGCGCACGGATTGTTACGCGGGTCACTGGTGCCGCCGCCACCGATTCGCCGTCTGCGTGACCTCACCCGTGCCCGCACCGCGCTGACCCGCGACCGCGCCCGGCAGGGGCAACGAATCGAGAAGGTCCTCGAGGACGCCGGGATCAAACTGTCCTCGGTCGCCACCGACATCATGGGGGTCTCCGGTCGAGCGATGCTCGACGCCCTCATCGACGGCCGTGACGATCCCGCCGTCATCGCGGGGCTGGCCAAGGGACGGATGCGGTCGAAGATCCCGGTATTGGCCGAGGCACTGACCGGACGATTCACGCCCCACCACGCGTTCTTGATCAGCATGCACCTGACGCTGATCGACCAGTACGGGCAGGCTCTCGGTGAGCTCGACACCAGGATCGCCGAGGCGGTGGAACCTTTTCAGGCGGCCCGGGACTTGCTGACGAGCATCCCGGGTTTCTCGACGACCGTCGCTGAGGTAGTCCTCGCCGAAACCGGCGGCGACATGCGGGTGTTTCCCACCGCCGGGCACCTCGCGTCCTGGGCCGGCACCGCACCCGGATCGCACGAATCCGCCGGCCGGGTCAAGTCCACGAAGACCAGACCGGGCAACCGGCACCTCGAGGGTGCCCTCGGCACCGCGGCGCTGTCCGTGTCCCGCTCGAAGGGCACCTTCTTCTCGGCCAAGTACAAGCGGATCGCGTCCCGCCAAGGTCCGATGAAGGCGCTCGTCGCCGTGCAGCATGCCATGCTCGTCGCCGCCTGGAACATGCTCACCAACGGTGACCTCTACCGCGACCCCGGACCCGACTACTACACCCGACGCGTCCCCACGAAGACCAGGGCCCGGGCCATCGGCCAGCTCGAATCACTGGGCTACCGCGTCATCCTCGAACCCGCAGCCGGCACCGCATAACCACACGCCGACCACGCCAGCCCACCGGGACATCGGCGGGTCACCCCCGCCCGCCCTCACCCGCGGTGGTCACCTAATTTTCGTAAGAGTCCTTCAGGAACGCCAGCAGGTCGGCGTTGATCGTCTCCGCCTGTGTGGTGGGCATGCCGTGCGGGAAGTCCTGGTACGTCTTCAGCGAGCCGTTCGCGAGAAGCTTCGCGGACAATGGTCCCGCGTCGGCGTAGGGAACGATCTGGTCGTCTTCGCTGTGCATCACCAGCACCGGCACCGTGATCTTCTTCAGATCCTCGGTGAAATCGGTCTGCGAGAAGGCCACGATGCCGTCGTAGTGGGCCTTGGCCCCGCCCATCATCCCCTGGCGCCACCAGTTCGCGATGATCGCTTCCGAGGATTCCACGCCTGGTCGGTTGAATCCGTAGAACGGTCCCGACGGCAGGTCGCGATAGAACTTCGAGCGATTGGCGGCGAGCTGTGCCTGCAAGTCGTCGAACACGTCTTTGGGAAGGCCTCCCGGGTTCGCCTCGGTCTTCACCATCAGCGGCGGTACCGCGCTGATCAGTGCGGCCTTCGACACCCGGCTCTCCCCGTGCCGCGCGAGATAGTGCACCACCTCGCCGCCGCCCGTCGAGTGGCCGACGTGGATGGCGTCCTGCAGGTCGAGATGCGCGGTCAGCTCCGCGAGGTCGTCGGCGTAGTGGTCCATGTCGTGGCCGTCGCCGGTCTGTGTCGAGCGCCCGTGACCGCGCCGATCGTGGGCGATGACGCGATAGCCGTGCTGGAGGAAGAACAGCATCTGTGTGTCCCAGTCGTCGGCCGACAGCGGCCAGCCGTGGCTGAACACGATGGGTTGACCGGTTCCCCAGTCCTTGTAGAAGATCTCCGTGCCATCCTGGGTAGTGATCGTGCCCATGTGGTTGCCTTCCTTGACCGCTCTGGGGATGACGCTGATGTGGACGCAATTTCAGTACATCAAAGTTCGGTACGTCGCAGGGCGGCTTCGACCGGCAGCATCCTGTACGACCGTCTGATAGGTATTGCGCCCGTCGTCCGTACCCAGAGTTCCGTACTCGCGGGTAACAAACCGACCAATTAGTCTTGTTCGCGCATCGCCCCAACCCGACGGGGCAAGGGTGCACCGGGACCCGCCACCATCCTCCGCGAGTGGCGGGTTCCCGGGTTCAGCCGCCTTACTCGCGCATCCGGTGTCAGCTCTCCGGCGGAACCTCGAACACCAGCAGGGTGCTGCTCGCGGTGGCGACGAGACGGCCCTGCGAGTCGGTGACCTCCCCTTCTGCGAACGCAATCCGGCGACCCGCCTTCTTCACGACGCCGGTGGCCGTGAGGACTCCGGAGTCCCGGGTCGCCCCGCGGATGTAGTTGACCTTGATCTCGACCGAGGTGTAGCCCCACCCGGCGGGCAACGTGGTGTGCACGGCGCAGCCGGCGACCGAATCGAGCAGGGTGCACACGGCGCCACCATGGATGGCGCCGATCGGGTTGTACTGCGACTCGTCGGGGTCCAGCGCGAAGACGACCCTTCCGGGCTCGGCCTCGAGGAAGCGCAGGTTCATCAGGCTCGCGATCGGCGGTGCGGGAATGTCGCCGCCGAGGATCGCCCGCAGGTACCCGAGGCCGTCGAGTTCTCGCGCCTTCCGCGCCGGACCCGCCGGGTCGCGCCATTCGACGGTCCTCGACCGCACCTCTCCCCACTCCGCGTCCGCCACGCCCTCGACAGTCGACACCGCGCCGTTTCCGGACTCGCTCACTATGCCGCCCCCTGCTGCGCCGGCTGCGGATAGAGGACGTCGAGGTCGCCCGACAGTGCCGCCTTGACGGTGCGGGAGGTGTCGTCCGCGAGGACTTCGTGGGCGCCGGACTCGATGCCGTCGAAGGCCAGTCGCGCGACCTCGGCCGCGGAGATCTTCGGCACGTCCAGTCCGCTCGTCATATCGGTGTCCATGTACCCGAGGTGCAGCCCGACCACCTGGATGTTCTGCGCCGAGAGTTCGGCACGCATCGCGTTGGTGGCACTCCACAGGGCGGCTTTCGAGACGCTGTACGAGCCGCCGACGGCCAGCCAGGACAGGACGGAGTGCACGTTGAGGATGGCGCCGCCCCCATTGGCGGCGATGATCGGTGCGAGCACGCGAGTGACGTTGAGCGGGCCGTAGAGGTTGGTTTCGAGTTCACGGCGCATTCCGTCGAGATCACCCGTGAGCGGCGACTCGCCGATGAGGATGCCGGCGTTGTTGATCAGGACGCCGAGGTCCCCCACGTGCTCCGCTGCGGCGTAGACCGATTCGGGGTTCGTGACGTCCAATGCGACGGGCACGACCCGCGGATGCTCCTCGATCGTCGACGTATCACGCGCCGACGCATAGACCGTTCGCGCTCCTCGCGCGAGCGCCTCGGCGACGAAGGCACGTCCGAGCCCGCGGCCGGCCCCGGTGACCAGCACCGTTCGATCTTGAATCATGGTCATGACGACCCCTTCGAGTGAGTAAGTCTGCTTTTCCAACCAACTACGTTCACGACAGTAATTCCTATTAGTTGGAAAACACAACCCTCTATGATGGAGAGCATGAACAACGGCGACACCGAGCGAGCGACACCCGAGATCGTCATGGACCGCATGCCACTGGCGCCGAGACCCTGCGCGATCGCCGCCACTATGGAACTGATCGGCGACCGCTGGTCCATGCTCGTGATCCGCGAACTGAGCTATGGGGTGCACCGCTTCGACCGGATTGCCGGGTACATCGGCGTCTCGCGCGACATCCTCACCGCGCGACTGCGCAAGCTCGAGGAGGTCGGCGTCATCGAACGCAGGCAGTACTCCGAGCACCCTCCCCGCTTCGAGTACCACCTCACCGCGGCGGGCGAGGACCTGCGACCGCTGCTGCTCTCCTTGTTCCAATGGGGCAGCAAGTGGGCCGTCGACGAGGCCCCGTCGGTGCTCGTGCACGAATGCGGGCACTCACTGGAGCTGGAACACCGCTGCGCGCACTGCGGCGAGGCAGTCGAGAACACCTCTGTCGCAATGCATTCCCGCACACCACCGGCGAAGTCCTGACCTCTCCACCCAGCCCGATACAGGACGCCCGACATCGGGTCTATAGTTTTCAAAGTAAACGTCAGGTAACGAATTCCTCACACGTCAGGCAGGTGGGTCTGTGTCAACGCGCGACCAGGTAGCAGAGATCTACGAGCAGGTCCGCCTGCGGAACGCCGGCGAACCCGAGTTCCACCAGGCAGCCGCCGAGGTCTTCGAGTCGCTGCAGGTCGTGCTCGACCACCACCCCCACTACGCTGACTCCGGATTGATCGAGCGGCTGTGCGAGCCCGAGCGTCAGATCATCTTCCGGGTGCCGTGGGTCGACGACTCCGGCAACGTGCACGTCAACCGCGGTTTCCGCGTGCAGTACAACAGTGTGCTCGGCCCCTACAAGGGCGGCCTGCGGTTTCACCCCAGCGTGAACCTGGGAATCGTGAAATTCCTCGGGTTCGAGCAGATCTTCAAGAACGCCCTCACCGGACTTCCGATCGGCGGCGGCAAGGGTGGTTCCGACTTCGACCCCAAGGGTCGCTCGGAGGCCGAGATCATGCGGTTCTGCCAGTCGTTCATGACCGAACTGCATCGCCACATCGGCGAGTACACCGACGTCCCGGCAGGTGACATCGGCGTCGGCGGGCGCGAGATCGGCTACCTGTTCGGCCAGTACAAGCGCCTCACCAACTCCTACGAGTCCGGGGTCCTCACCGGTAAGGGCCTCACCTGGGGTGGCTCGCAGGTGCGTCGCGAGGCGACCGGGTACGGCGTCGCCTACTTCGTCGCCGAGATGCTGAAGGCGGCGAACAGCTCACTGGACGGCAAGACCGTCGTCGTCTCCGGGTCCGGAAACGTCGCGATCTACGCGATCGAGAAGGTGCACCAGCTCGGCGGAATCGCGATTGCGAGCTCCGATTCCTCCGGATACCTCGTCGACGAGAAGGGCATCGACCTCGAGCTCCTGAAGGAGATCAAGGAGGTGCGGCGCGGACGGATCAGCGAGTACGCGGACACGGTGCCGCACGCCCGGTTCGTGCCGAACGGATCCATCTGGGACGTGCCGTGCGACGTCGCGCTCCCCTGCGCCACCCAGAACGAACTCGACGAAGCGGCCGCCAAGACGCTGGTCGCGAACGGCGTGCAGGCGGTGGCCGAGGGCGCGAACATGCCCACGACCCCGCAGGGCGTCCAGGTGTTCCGCGATGCCGCGGTGGCGTTCGCGCCGGGCAAGGCGGCCAACGCGGGCGGCGTCGCCACGTCGGCGCTCGAGATGCAGCAGAACGCATCCCGCGACTCGTGGGGCTTCGAATACACGGATGAGCGGTTGGCCGGAATCATGCGCGGCATCCACGAGCGCACCGTGGCCACGGCCGCCGAGTACGGCATGCCGGGCGACTACGTGCACGGTGCGAACATCGCCGGTTTCGTGAAGGTGGCTGACGCCATGATCTCGCTCGGGGTCATCTAGCAGAAGCGACGGGTGGGGCGCGGCCGTCGCCGTCCCCAACCCACCGTTCGACGACGCGAATGCGTCAGCTCACCTGACACCGGGCCCGACCCCATTCGACCCAGCACATCTGATTGACGTCGGGCCTGGGGTTCTTGGTGGGCAGCGGCTGGGAACAGCCGGTCTGGCAGATCGGCTTGGCCGACGCCATGCCGACGGCACCGGTCAGCGAAATGGCAAGGGCTGCAAAGCCGGCGAGCGCGATACGCGCTGTGGTGGAGATTATGATGGGGGACAGGGATTCCTTTCGAGGTGCGGTTACGTGCTGCACCCAGCATCGGCCGGAGCCCTGCCCGCAGAAAGGCCGCCGAGGGTGCAATGAACACACCCTCGGCGGCCGGATCTCTACCCTCGGCGATACGCCCGGTCGGCTTACTCAGTCGACCGGTTCGGCCTCGCCCTCGTCGTCGCGGGCCTTCTTCGCGGCCTCGCGCATCTCGATACCGTCGGACACCCAGTCACCGATCTCCCGGGTGACGTCCCGGACGGCGCCCGCGATGATCGTCGCGATCTGGCCCACGTGCGTAGCCGCGGACTCCGTCAGTTCCTGCACGGTGTCCTTGCGCCGCTCGAACTTCCCCACCATGTGTTTCGCCTCTCAGGCTGCAGTCTTCTGCCGCTCGACGATAACACCGGGAGGGGTGTCGGACGAGACGAGACCGGGCGGCAGTGCGAACTTGAAGATCTTCCCCCACACGGAGCCGATCTGCTTGAAGAAGCCACCGGTGTTGTAGGGCAGCCCGTGCTTCTCGCACAGCGCCTTCACGACGGGTGCCATCTCCGGGTACCGGTGGGCGGGCAGGTCCGGGAACAGGTGGTGCTCGATCTGGTGCGACAGGTTGCCCGACATGATGTGGAACAGCGGGCTCCCCTCGATGTTTGCGCTTCCGAGCATCTGCCGGACGTACCACTCGCCGCGAGTTTCCTCCGCGGTCTCGTCCTCGGTGAAACTCTGCACGCCGGTGGGGAAATGGCCGCAGAAGATGATGGAGTACGCCCACACGTTGCGGATCAGGTTGGCGGTCACATTGCCGAGCAGTGTGGGGACGAACAGTGGCCCGGTGAGCGCCGGGAAGATCACGTAGTCCTTGAGCACCTGCCGACCGGCCTTGCGCCACCAGCCCTTCAGCAGCGGCTTGACGTCGTGCCACTTCCGCTTGCCCTGGATCACGTTCTCCGCTTCCAAGTCGTGCATCATGACGCCCCACTCGAACAGCATCATCAGGAAGAAGGCGTAGACCGGGTTCCCGAGATAGTACGGGTTCCACTTCTGTGCCTCGTCGATCCGCAGGATGCCGTAGCCGATGTCCCGGTCCCGGCCGAGGATATTGGTGTACGTGTGGTGCATGTAGTTGTGGGAATGCTTCCACTGATCGGCCGGGCAGACGGTGTCCCACTCGAACACGCGGGAGTTCAGGCCCGGTTCACGCATCCAGTCGTACTGGCCGTGCATGACGTTGTGGCCGATCTCCATGTTGTCGAGGATCTTCGACACACCGAGGGCACCGACCCCGGCGATCCAGGCCGGCGGGAAGAAGCCGAGATACATCAGCCCGCGGCCGGCGACCTCGAATCCCCTCTGCGCCTTGATGATCTTGTAGATGTATTCGCGGTCCTCGGCGCCGAGGTCCGCAACCGTCCGGTCGCGGAGGGCATCCAGTTCCCGGCCGATCTCTTCGACCTGGTCGTGACTGAGCACCACCGGGGCGTCGTTACGGGAACCGTCGGAGCCGTCGACGAACGGGAGGAACGAGAGTGAGAGTCCAAACATGTCGGTCTCCAAGCGTTGAATGTCTTGTGAAAGTCAGATGTCGAGGGCGACGTCGCCCACCGGAACCGAGACGCACAGCTGGATCGCCTTGTCCGGATCGGTGTCGGTGTCGCCGGTGCGGACGTTCTTGGTGCACCCCGACTTCTTCACCGTCGTGCAGGAGAAGCAGATGCCCATCCGGCACCCGTACTCGGGATGGAGCCCGGCGGCCTCCGCCTGTTCGAGCAGCGTCGCGCCGGAATTGTCCGCGGTGACACCGCTGGCGGTGAAGGACACCTCGCCACCGGCCGCACCCTCCGCCGGGGCTGCGGCGGGAGCGAATTCCTCGGTGTGCAGACGGTCCTCGATGCCGAGTTCGCGATACACCTCCCGAACGCCACGCATCAGTCCGGGCGGGCCGCACAGGAAGGTTTCGGCGTCCGCGTACCAGGGCGCCACAGCGTCGAGGTGCTCCTGACCGAAGAACCCGTGGAGATGACCGCCGGTCTCCTGATCGGTGTACGCCAACACGAGGGAGACGTTCGCGTTCGCGTCCGCGAGTGCGCGTAACTCGTCGAGGTACGCGACGTCGTTTTCGGTGTACGCGTAGTGCAGAAAAGTGATGCTGCCGACGTGCTGCTCGTCGACGAGGGTGCGCAGCATCGACAGAACCGGGGTGATTCCGCTGCCTCCGCTCACCAGCAGGAGCCGGCACGGACGCGGAGACGGAAGGGTGAATTCTCCCGCCGCCTGAGACAGGTCGAGCACGAGACCGGGACGCGCGTGCGCGTGCAGGTACTGCGAGACCAGACCGTCGGGATGCGCCTTGATCGTCAGCTCGACGAGCCCGTCGGTGGACGCCTGTGCATTGGCCGGTGAGTAGCACCGGGTGTGCCGAACCCCGTCGATCACGACGCCCACCTGCACGAACTGCCCCGCACGGAATCCGCGCCACTGACGGGTGGGACGCAGCGTGAGGGTAACGGTGTCGGCGGTGGACCGCCGGACCTCGATCACTTCGGCTCGCAGGTCGCGCACGGTGACCATGGGAGTGACGAGTTCGAGGTAGCGGTCGAGCTGGTGCGGAGTGGCCATCGCCTCGAACAACGACAGCAGCGAGAACCTGCGTCCCTCCGCCGGACGACTGGTGTGGGCAACTGACACGTCAGCCTCCTCCTTTTGAGTGCACGGTTGTACACTGACAATAGTGTGACAGAGAGAGACAGGAACTTGTCAATCGGAATGTGACCGCACGCACACCCCAGACAGGGATCGGATACGCATGTCGGATGACGAGTACGAGCACCCGGAGATGACGGTCGTCGGCACCGCCGCGAATACACTCACTGCCGTGAGTCAGTCGACCGGCGCCGAACCGGAGAGCAGGGCAGCCCGCAAGGAGCGCACGAGGAAGGCTCTCCTGGACGGCACGCTCGAACTCATGGCGGACCGCAGTTTCGCCGGCGTGAGCCTCCGCGAGATCACCCGCACCGCGGGAATCGTGCCCACCGCGTTCTACCGCCACTTCGCGTCCATCGAGGAGCTCGGCGTGGTGCTCGTCGAGGAGGGCATGCGGATGCTGCGGCAGATGCTCCGCGACGCCCGGCGCACCCCGAGCACCAAGAGCGCGGGCGCATCCCTCGACATCCTCGTGCGGCAGGTCCGCACCCACGAGGCGCAGTTCCGGTTCCTCAGCCGCGAACGCTACGGCGGCGTCCCGGAAATTCGCCGGGCAATCGCGACCGAGATGAAGCTGTTCGTCAGCGAACTCACGGTGGACCTGTCCCGCATCGACGGTCTGCAGTCCTGGGACCACGACGACCTGGAGATGGCGGCCGACCTGATCGTGTCCACCATGTTCGCCGTCGTCGTCGATCTACTCGAGGCCGAGCGTCCCGGAAGCCGAGGTGAGGCTGAGGTGGTCGCGCGCGCCGAACGGCAACTGCGCCTGATCATGCTCGGCATGAGCGGGTGGAATCCCGGGAAGTAGTCGCGCTCTCACCGTACGGTGGGGGCATGTCGACTCTCCTCGAGCACACCCACGTCCCGGTAGGTCCGCTCACCTTCGACGTGACGGTCGGTGGCCCCACCGACGGCGACGCCGTCCTCCTTCTCCACGGATACCCGGAAAGTGCGGCGTCGTGGTCACGGGTCGCGACCATCCTGAACGACGCGGGCCTGCGGACCTACGCGCCGAATCAGCGCGGCTATTCGCGCGGTGCGCGCCCCGATGGCGTCGAGTCCTACCGGATCGACCACCTCGTTGCAGACGTCGTGGGGCTGCTCGACGCCCTCGACCTCGACACGGTGCACCTCGTCGGCCACGACTGGGGATCCGTGGTGGCGTGGTGCGTGGCGGCCCGCCACCCGGATCGCCTCACGTCTCTGACCACGGTATCGGTTCCCCATCCCGCGGCCTTCGGCTGGGCACTACGCCAGGACGCCGACCAGCAACAGCGATCGTCTTATATCGATTTCCTGCGGACGGAGGGCAAGGCCGAGCACGTTCTCCTCCGCGACGACGCCCAGCGGCTGCGCGCGGTGTTCGCGGACGTCGTGAGCTCCGAACTCGTCGACGAGCATGTCGGACTTCTGAGTGAACCGGGCGCGCTGACCGCCGCCCTGAACTGGTATAGAGCGATGACGAAGGACTTCGAGTCCACCCCGGTCGTCACGGTCCCCACGACGTACGTCTGGAGCACGGGCGACCTCATGCTCGGTCGTGCGGGTGCCGAGCGGTGCGGCGAGTTCGTCGATGCGCCGTACGAATTCGTCGTGCTCGACGATGCCACGCACTGGATCCCGGAACAGCGCCCGGGCGCCCTCGCGGATGCGATCCTCGCGCGCACCGCAGCCGCACCGAACTGAAATCCGCTCTTCACCTCGACGGGGCGTCCGTTCTGGTTTGATGACACTACTCGTCTCGTGCACCCTGGGAGGGCACCATGAGTGGCATCGCAATCCTTCTGGTCGGCGCCGTTCTGTGCTTCGCCGGTGTCGGTTCACAACACGTCGCCGTTATCGCCGCGGGATTCGGCCTCGGCTGGCTCCTGGCCGACCTGCTGTCGCTGTCGCTCGGGACGACGTTCCTGGTCGCGGCGATCGGTGCGGTAGTGGTGTGGGTGGCCACGACCCTGATCTTCAAGTTCGCCGCATTCTTCATCGGGATCATCGCGGGCGCGGTGATCGGAGCGAAGCTCAGTCGTGTTCTGCAACCCGACGACGCCGGCTGGCTCCTCAGTGGGGTCGTGATCGTCGCACTCGCCGTCGCGTGTGGATTCCTCGCCGACCGGTACCGGGCGCGGGCGTTGTTGTGGCTCACCGCGGTCGGCGGCGCCAGCATGGTGCTGACCGGGCTCGGCCTGGCTATCCCTCCGCTGGGTTTCTTGGAGGATCCGAACGAGGGCAGCCAGCAGTTCTTCGCCACGCTGATCTGGATCGTCGTGGCGGCGGCGGGCTGGCTGACACAGCGACGGCTGTTCCCGGACAAGCTCCGGATCGATGACAATCGCGCGCGGCGCTAGTCGCGCTCGGGCGCCTTCACCATCGTCAGCGCGGCGAGCCCGATCGCGAGCACGATCACCAGGCCGATGATCCCCGCCCGATCCGCCGCGAACCACCAGGCGAACAATCCGAAGAGGGTGGGCGAGAGGAATGAGACCGCGCGACCGGTGGTCGCGTACAGACCGAACATCTGCCCCTCCCGACCGGGTGGTGTGATCCGGGCCAGGAATGTGCGCGCCGACGACTGCGCGGGACCGACGAACAGGCACAGCAGCAGCCCGAAGATCCAGAACATGGCCGGTCCGGAGACGGCCGTCAGTACGACGCCGACGACGATCATCGCGATCAGGGACGTCATGATGACGGTCTTGGGTCCGATCCGGTCGTCGAACCGGCCGGCGGTGAGCGCGCCGAGCGCGGAGACGACGTTGGCCGCGACGCCGAACAGCAGCACGTCGCCCGCGCTGATGCCGTAGACGTTGACGGCGAGGACGGCGCCGAACGTGAAGACACCGGCCAGCCCGTCACGGAACAGCGCACTCGCCACCAGGAAGTACACGGTGCGCCGGTCGGCGACCCAGAGGTCGCGCAGATCGCGCCACAGCACCCGGTACGACTCGACGAAGCCGGCCTTGTCGGCACCCGGATCCACGTGCGGGCGGGGTAGCTCGGGGACCTTCAACAGGACGGGGATCGCGAAGATCGCGAACCAGACGGCGGCGAGCAGCGCCACCATCCGGATATTCAGTCCGCCGTCGGTGGTGAGCCCGAGGAATCCCCGGTTGTCGCCGTCACCGGAGATGAATCCGAAGTAGCACAGCAGCAGCAGCACGATCCCGCCGAAATAGCCCATCGCCCAGCCGAACCCGGACACCCGGCCGATGTTCGCCGGCGTCGACACCTGCCTGAGCATCGCGTTGTACGGGACGCCGGCCAGTTCGAAGATCACCGAACCCGCGGCCAGCAGCACCAGTCCGAGCCACAGGTACTGGTACGAGTCGCGGACGAAGAACATCGCCGCCATGCACCCGACCGTCGCGAACGTGAGGACGCCGAGCGCCCACTTGCGTCGTCCGGCGGCGTCGAATCGCTGACCGGTGACGGGGGCGAGCACGGCGATGAGGAAACCGGCGATGCCGAGCGACCATCCCAGCCACGTGCTCGCGGAGATCGACCCCGGCAGGTCGTCCCCCACGGCGTCCGTCAGGTACACGGAGAAGACGAACGTGAGGATCACGGCGTTGAAGGCGGCCGATCCCCAGTCCCACAGCCCCCACGCGACAACCTGTCTGCGCGTCGCGGCCTCGCCGATCCCGGCCGGCGGACGAACGTCGGTGCTCATGCCCGCGAGCCTATGCGAGCGAACGGGAAGTTCGTACGGTCTGACGCGACGAGCGTCCCGTTCGCACGGAACAACTAAGTGTGCACTCAGTTGCATACGCACCTCGTTGCATACATACTTCGGTTCGTGGCACTCGAACATGCGCTCCTCGTCTCCCTGACCGAGCACTCCGGCTCGGGCTACGAATTGGCGCGCCGGTTCGACAAATCCATCGGCTTCTTCCAGAGCGCCACCCACCAGCAGATCTACCGCGTCCTCAAACGCATGGACGAGTCGGGATGGGTCGATGCCGAGGTCGTGGCGCAGGTCGGCAGACCCGACAAGAAGGTGTACCGGGTCAGCGCAGCCGGGCGCGCGGAACTCGAGCGCTGGATCGCCGAACCGACCGAGCCCAACCACCTGCGCAACGAGCTGGCAGTGAAGATCCGCGCTGCTCAGCACGGTGACATCGCCGCACTCACCGCCGAGGTCGCTCGCCACCGCGACGGCCACGCCGCCCGGCTCGAGGTCTACCGCATGATCGAAAAACGTGACTTCCCCGCACCGGCCCAGCTCTCCGGGGCAGCCCTGCACCAGTACCTCGTCCTGCGCGGCGGAATCCGCGTCGAAGAGGGATTCGCCGACTGGTGCCAAGAAGTACTCGACGCGCTCGCACAGTAAGGACACGCCGCCAATGACACAGTTCCCGCAGCTCCTCGCTCCCCTCGACCTCGGTTTCACGACGCTGAAGAACCGGGTGATCATGGGCTCCATCCACACCGGGCTCGAAGATCGCGCCAAAGACGTTCCCCGTCTGGCCGAGTACTTCGCCGAGCGCGCCCGCGGAGGTGTCGCGCTGATCGTCACCGGCGGATACGCGCCCAACCGGACGGGCTGGCTGCTGCCGTTCGGCGCCAAGCTCACCAACCGTGTCGAGGCACGCAGGCACCGCGCGATCACGAAGGCGGTGCACGACGAGGGCGGCAAGATCGCCCTGCAGATACTGCACGCCGGCCGGTACAGCTACCAGCCGTTCAGCGTCTCCGCCTCGTCGATCAAGGCCCCGATCAACCCGTTCCGGCCCCGCAAACTCACCGGCCGCGGCGTGCGCTGGCAGATCCGCAACTTCGTCCGCTGCGCCCGGCTCGCGCAGCAGGCGAACTACGACGGCGTCGAGATCATGGGCGGCGAGGGCTACTTCATCAACCAGTTCCTGTGCGAGCGCACCAACAAGCGCACCGACAAATGGGGCGGCACTCCCGAGAACCGCAGGCGGATGGCCGTCGAGATCGTCCGCCGCACTCGCAAGGCGGTGGGCCCGAACTTCATCATCATCTTCCGCCTGTCGATGGCCGACCTCGTCGAGGGCGGTCAGACGTGGGACGAGATCGTTGCGCTGGCACAGGAAGTGGAGGCCGCGGGCGCGACCATCATCAACACCGACATCGGCTGGCACGAATCCCGTGTTCCGACGATCGTGACCTCGGTACCGCGGGCCGCGTTCGCCGACATCACCGGCAAGCTCGAGAAGCACGTGAGCATTCCCGTGGCCGCGTCGAACCGGATCAACATGCCGGAGGTCGCCGAGGAAATCCTGACCCGCGGTGACGCGCAGCTCATCTCGATGGCGCGCCCGATGCTCGCCGATCCCGACTGGGTGCGCAAAGCCGAAGCGGGCACCCCCGACGAGATCAACACGTGCATCGCGTGCAACCAGGCCTGCCTCGACCACGCCTTCGTCCGCAAGCACGTGTCGTGCCTGCTGAATCCCCGTGCAGGCCGGGAGACGGAACTGACACTCTCCCCCACCCGGGCCGCGAAGCGTGTCGCCGTCGTCGGCGCCGGACCGGCCGGACTGTCGGCGGCACTGGGCCTGGCACAGCGCGGCCACTCGGTGACCCTGTTCGAGGCGGATTCGGAGATCGGCGGCCAGTTCGGCATCGCCCGCAAGATCCCCGGCAAGGAGGAGTTCGCGGAGACGATCCGGTATTACAACCGCCAGCTTCCGCTCGCCGGTGTCGACGTCCGGCTCGACAGCCGCGTCACCGCGACCGAGTTGATCGGCGAGTACGACGAGGTGATCGTCGCGACCGGGGTGACGCCGCGCGTTCCGTCCATTCCGGGTATCGACCACCCGAAGGTGCTCACGTATCCGGAGGTCGTGCGGGGCGGCAAGCCCGTCGGGCAGTCGGTCGCGGTGATCGGAGCCGGCGGGATCGGCGTCGACGTCAGCGAGTTCCTCACCCACGAGCACTCCCCGACGCTCGACCTGAAGGAGTGGAAGCAGGAGTGGGGTGTCACCGAACCCGAGGCCGCGGCGGGCGCCCTCACCACACCCATCCCCGAACCGTCGCCGCGTGAGGTGTACCTGCTGCAGCGCAAGAGCGGCCGGATCGGCGCCGGACTCGCGAAGACCACGGGCTGGGTTCACCGGGCAGCGCTGAAGAACAAGGGCGTGCAGGAACTGTCCGGGGTCAACTACGAGCGCATCGACGACGACGGCCTGCACATCACGTTCGGCGCCAAACGCGAGAAGCCCCGCACCCTCGCCGTCGACAACGTCGTGATCTGCGCAGGTCAGGAATCGGTGCGTGACCTCGTCGACGAACTGACCGTCGCCGGCGTCACCACCCACGTCATCGGGGGCGCCGACGTCGCCGCCGAACTCGACGCCAAACGGGCCATCGAGCAGGGCACCCGGCTCGCCGCGCGCATCTGACGCACTACGCTGCTGATCGTGAGCTTGCCGAACCCCACTCCCAGTGCCCGCGCCGTCGTGACCGGCGCCTCGTCCGGAATCGGCGAGGCGCTGGCCACCGACCTGGCCTCCCGGGGCCACTCCCTGATCCTCGTCGCGCGCCGCGGCGAGGTGATGGAGTCACTCGCCGGGACCCTGCGTGACGAGTACGGCGTCGAGGTCGACGTGCGCGCGTGCGATCTGTCGGATCGCGACGCGCGGGCCACCCTCGTCACCGAACTGTCCGGACGTGAGATCAGCGTCCTGTGCAACAACGCGGGCATCGCCACGTTCGGCCCGGTCGCCGGACTCGATCCGGCGTACGAGCGGGCCCAGGTGGAACTCAACGCCGTTGCGGTGCACGACCTCACCCTCGCGGTGTTGCCCGGGATGCTCGAACGCAAGTCCGGCGCCATCCTCATGGTCGGCTCCGCGGCAGGCAACATGCCCATCCCCCACAACGCCACCTACGCGGCCAGCAAGGCGTTCGTCAACACCTTCTCCGAGTCGCTGCGCGGCGAACTCAAGGGAACGGGAGTGAACGTCACGCTGCTCGCACCCGGCCCGGTCCGCACCGAGGAGCCCGATCCGGCGGACGCGTCGATCGTGGACAGGCTGGTGCCCGACTTCCTGTGGATCTCCAGCGAATACACCGCCAAGGTGTCGCTCGACGGTCTGGCCGACAACAAGATGCGCGTCGTGCCCGGCATCATCAGCAAGGCGATGTCCGTTGCCGGGCAGTACAGCCCGCGCGCCGTGGTCGCCCCGATCGTCGGAACGTTCTACAAGAAGCTGGGCAGCTAGACACTGGCGTGCAGCGGGTTTCACCGCCTGCGACGTTTACCCGTCCCGAAGATGCTGCGGGAGATTTCGCGGCCGGCGGCCGACGCGGCCGAGCGGAGGAAGCTCTTCACCGCGGAGTTCCCGAGAATCTGTTCGGCCATGTTCGGACCCTCCGGCTGTGCGGGCGGTGGTGTCGGCAGGTCGGGCAGCGGGGGCAGGTCGAGACCTGGTTCCGCGGCCGGGGCTCCGGCGACCTTGGCCGTCAGCTTCTCGTACGCCGATTCCCGGTCGACGGTCTGCCCGTACTTCGCCGACAGCGGGCTCGACGACGCCGCGGCCGTGATCGCGTCGGTGCCGATGGTGTCCATCAGCGAGCGGGGAGGCCGAATCCTCGTCCACGCCACCGGCGTCGGTGCGCCCCGTTCCGACAGGACCGTGACGATCGCCTCACCGATGCCCAGTGAGGTGAGAGCCTTCTCGAGGTCGTAGTTCTCGGTGGTCGGGTACGTCCGTACCGTTTTCGTGAGCGCCTTCTGATCGTCGGGAGTGAAGGCGCGCAGCGCGTGCTGGATCCGCGCACCGAGCTGCGACAACACCCCATTCGGGACGTCCGTCGGCAACTGGGTGCAGAAGAAGACCCCCACACCCTTCGAGCGGATGAGCTTCACGGTCTGTTCCACCTGTTGCAGGAACGCCTTCGACGCGTCCGCGAAGAGCAGGTGCGCCTCGTCGAAGATGAAGACGAGCTTGGGTTTGTCGAGATCGCCTTCCTCGGGCAACGTCTGGAACAGGTCGGCCAGCACCCACATCAGGAAGGTGGTAAACAATGCCGGTCGCGCGGCCTGGGCGCCCAACTCGAACAACGTGATCACGCCCTTGCCGTCGATCACCCGGAGCAGATCCTCGGTCTCGAGCTCGGGCTCCCCGAAGAACGTGTCGCCGCCGTCGGCTTCGAGATTGACGAGGGCCCTGAGGATCACGCCGGCCGTGGCCGGGGACACGCCTCCGATGCCCTTCAGATCGGCCTTGCCCTCGTCGCTGGTGAGATGCGCGATGACCGATCGCAAATCCAACAGGTCGAGAAGCGCAAGCCCCTGAACGTCGGCCCAGTGGAAGATCAGCCCCAGCGTGGACTCCTGAGTCTCGTTGAGCCCGAGAACCTTGGCGAGCAGGATCGGCCCGAACGCCGTGATGGTCGCGCGGACGGGAATGCCCAGACCTTCCGTTCCCAGCGAGAGGAATTCGACCGGGGACGCCGCCGGCCGCCACTCGCCGTCACCCGTCTCGGACGCCCGGGTGGTGATCTTGTCGCCCGCCTCACCCGGCTGCGACAGGCCCGACAGGTCGCCCTTCATGTCGGCCATCACCACGGGAACCCCTGCAGCCGACAACTGCTCGGCAATACCCTGCAGCGTCTTCGTCTTTCCCGTCCCGGTGGCGCCGGCGACGAGTCCGTGCCGGTTGACCGTCGCGAGGGGGATACGCACCCGGGCCGCCGAATCCACGACGCCGTCGAGAACCACCGTTCCCAGCTCGAGAGCCGCACCCTCCGAGGAGTATCCGGCCGCGATGTCCGCGGCGGCACCGGAGGAGGCGGCGACGCCTGCGGGAGCACGGTTCTCCGCGGCCTCCGCGTCCCGGGCTTCCTTCTCGGCCTCCTCTGCCGCTGCCGCAGCCTCCGCCGCGATCCTGGCCGCCTCGGCGGCCGCCGCCCTCGCCGCCGCCGCCCTCTCCGCCGGGGTCGAGGTCGCGTCGCCGTCCTGCGATTGCCGGGTCATCCAAGCCCTCCTCGGATCACGCACGTCGGGAGAAAGTGTCCACCGCAGACATTATCCCGTCACTCACGTGACTACTGTGTTCCTGGTGCAGGACAAACTTGTGTGGATCGACTGTGAAATGACCGGGCTCCGGCTCGGCACCGACAAGCTGATCGAGATCGCAGCTCTGGTCACGGACAGCGAGCTGAACGTGCTCGGTGAGGGTGTCGACATCGTCATCCACGCCGACGACGACGCGCTCGCGGCCATGCCCGACGTGGTGACCAAGATGCACGAGAACTCGGGGCTGACCGACGAGGTCCGGAAGTCCACGGTCACGCTCGCCGAGGCCGAGCAGCAGGTGCTCGCCTACATCCGCGAGCACGTGCCGGTCGCCGGGACGGCGCCGCTCGCAGGCAACTCGATCGCTACCGACCGCGGATTCATCGCCCGCGACATGCCGGACCTCGACACCTACCTGCACTACCGGATGATCGACGTCAGCTCCATCAAGGAACTGTCCCGACGCTGGTACCCGCGGATCTACTTCGGTCAGCCCGAAAAGGGTCTCGCCCACCGCGCCCTGGCCGACATCAGGGAGTCGATCCGGGAACTGAAGTACTACCGGAAGACGGCGTTCGTGCCCGAGCCCGGACCGTCTACCAGCGACATCGCCGCAGTTGTCGAGGAACTCGGGCCCGCCTGAGATACCGATTGGCTTCTCGGGCACCGGACGCGCTAGTATCTTCCTCGCCGAAGTTACTGCCCCCGGGCGGTGCCTGGAGCACATGGTGAGTGTAGTTCAGTTGGTAGAGCACCAGGTTGTGATCCTGGCTGTCGCGGGTTCGAGTCCCGTCACTCACCCCATACGGAAAGCCCCCGGCCTCGGCCGGGGGCTTTCCTCTTTGCGATTGGTCTGACGCCTGCCGTCAGGCGTTGGCGTTGCCCGCCTTCCACACATCCCACGGGATGTTCCAGTCACCGAGGCCGTCCGTGCCCGACAGCGTGCCGCCCAGCGTGTTCTTGACGATCACGATGTCGCCGCGCTTCGTGTTGTCGTACACCCACTTCGCGTTGGACGGGCTCAGGTTCAGGCAGCCGTGGCTCGCGTTCGAGTAGCCCTGCTGCCCCACCGACCACGGCGCCGAGTGGAAGAAGATGCCGCTGTAGGACATTCGCGTCGCCCAGTCGACGGGCGTCTTGTATCCCTGCGGGGAGTTGACCGGCACACCGTAGGTGGACGAGTCCATGACGAGGTTCGCGAACCGGTCGCCGATGATGTAGACGCCGTTGTCGGTGGGCGTGTCGTCCTTACCCATCGACGTGGGCATCGTCATGATCACTTCGCCGTTGCGCTCGAACGTCACCTGCTTGGTGTTGTCGTCCGCCGTCGCGATCAGGGCGTCGCCGATGGTGAAGGCCGTGTGAACATCCTCCTGGCCGAACAGTCCGTCACCGAGATCGCGCCCGTACACGGCGACCTTGACGTCCACGGCCGTGCCGGGAGCCCAGTAGCTCTGCGGACGCCACCGCACCTCACGGTTGTTCACCCAGTAGAACGCGCCCTCGACGGGCGGATTCGTCGTGACCGTGATGCCGGCCTCCGCGGCCTTGCGGTCGGGAATGTTCTCGTCGAACTGGACCGCGATCGGCTGACCGATGCCCACAACGTCACCCTCCGACGGCATCACGTACGGCTTGGTGACGTTGCCGGGCGCGCTGGTCGTGAACGCCGACGTCGAAGTGGTGCCGCCGCCGAGTCCGTTCGCCTTCACCTCGAGCCGGTACTCCTTGTCGTAGCCCAGCGGCTCCGTGTTGACCCAGGACAACCCGTCGGGGGCGATGGCGCCGTCGACCGGCTCGCCCTCCGGGTTGAGCATGGTGACCGCCGCCAGCGTGCCGTCGGCCACAGTCACCGTCACCGGCTGTCCGGGCGAGAATCCCACCGCACCATCGACGGCCGACGCCGTCAGCTTCGGCTTGATGAGTTCGGTGACCGGATTGGAATCGATCGGCGCCTCACCTTCCGACGTGACGCTGTCGGCACCGGAGACGGTGCACCCTGCGATCGACACTGCGAATACGAGTGATGCCGCCACAATCGTCGCCGTCTTCGAGACGGATCTCACCGATTGCGCACGCACGCGCCCGCCACGCCCCACACCCATGGATAACCCCACTTCACGTCCTCGCTCCGAATTCACGTTCAAGCCGGCACGTCCCTCGCCTTCGCAAGACGAATCAGCACGTCGAGACCGTGTGGTCTTCAATGATGCCAGCCACTGGAGAGCGGTTCCAACCAAGCGCCGAGCCGCTCAATAACGTTCGAATATCAATCGTGACCAGCGGCGCTCTTGTTACGCGCCACCGTGTGGATGGGGTCGCCACGGGCAGTCGCCACCAGGCGATTTGCATTCTCGAGAAGCGACCCGCTAATGTTCTGTCTCGCAAGAGCGAGCGCCTATAGCTCAGTTGGTAGAGCAAGTGACTCTTAATCACTGGGTCCGGGGTTCGAGTCCCTGTGGGCGCACTTGCACGAAGGCCCCCATCCTCTCACGAGGATGGGGGCCTTTCTCGTGTCACGATCTCACCGCACCGAGTGGGCGGCCGGATGACGAACGGGCCGCCGGAACGTGAAGTCACTGCGAACTTCACATCCGACGGCCCGTCACTGACGAGGGTTGTTCAGCGCAACGCTTTGCGGAGCACCAGGAGCCCTGCCACCGCACCCACGGCGATCAGTCCGTACTTGACCGCCGGCTCGTTCAGCTTCGCGATCAGCGTGCGCTTCGTGCTCTCCACGAGACGCTTCGGGTTGGTGCGGACCGTCAATTCGTCGAGAGTGCTCGCGAGCTGATTGCGCGCGTTCTCGATCTCACGCTCGATGCTCTCGGTGTCCCTGGGCACGTGTCCTCCAACTTGTTCGACTGGTTCGATCAGCGAGAGCGACGCTACCGCGACGATCCCACACTTGCGTCAACCGTAGACGAGAACTCCCGACCTGCGACTCCGTCTCCCCCGATCGCGCTTCGGGCCACGTCCACCCCGTCCCGGTAGCCTGACTTCTCGTGACCGACAACAACAGACTCGCCCCCGGAGACACCGCACCCGCCTTCACGCTGCCCGACGCCGACGGCAACGATGTGTCGCTCGCCGACTACCGCGGCCGCAAGGTCGTCGTGTATTTCTACCCGGCGGCGAGCACGCCGGGCTGCACCAAACAGGCCTGCGACTTCCGCGACAACCTCGCCGACCTGAACGGCGCAGGCCTCGACGTGATCGGCATCTCACCCGACAAGCCGGCGAAGCTGGCCAAGTTCCGTGACAACGAGGAACTGACGTTCCCTCTGCTATCCGATCCCGACAAGGCCACACTCGAGGCGTGGGGCGCGTTCGGCGAGAAGAAGATGTACGGCAAGACGGTGCAGGGTGTCATCCGCTCCACGTTCCTCGTCGACGAGGACGGGAAGATCGAAGTGGCCCAGTACAACGTCCGCGCCACCGGCCACGTCGCGAAACTGCGGCGAGACCTGTCCGTCTGATCGGCGCGACGGGCGGCTGCGTGTCGTCGGCCGCCCGTCACCGGCGTTGTGGTGGGTCGGAATGCAGCCGTCGGCTACTTGTGGGCGATCACATCGTTCACACCGAAACGGCGCGAGCAGTCTCCTCGCCCAGGTGAAACCCGACGCGTCACCGGGAGGGATCTTCGGAATCCGGACGAAAGACGGATAGCCTGGGGCGGTGGAGTCTTCAGTCAGCAAGCAAGCGCCGCGCCGAGTGGACCCGGCGTTGGAGCTGCAGTCGGACCCGCAGGAACTACTGCCCCGCAGACGTCCGACCCAGGAACGTAGTCGCCGGAAGTTCGACGCGCTGCTCACGGCATCGCGGGAGTTGCTGGTGGACGTGGGATTCGAATCGTTCACGTGCGAGGAGGTCGCCGCACGCGCGGACGTCCCGATCGGCACCCTCTACCAGTTCTTCGCGAACAAGTACGTGATCGTCTGCGAACTCAACCGGCAGGACCTCGTCGGCGTCCAGCACGAGATCGCCCAGTTCAACGGTGAGGTCCCGTCCCTCGACTGGCTGCGGTTCCTCAATTCCTTCGTCGACCACATGGCAGGCCTGTGGACATCCGACCCGTCGAGGCGCGAGGTGTGGCTGGCGATGCAGTCGACGCCCTCGACCCGCGCCACCGGCGCCATCCACGAGAAGGCGTTCGCGGAGCAGGTGTCACGGATGCTCGCGCCCCTCACCCCGCGGACGTCGCGGGAGCGGCGCACGATGATGGCCGAGGTGCTCGTCCACGTCGTGTACTCGATGCTGAACTTCTCCGTGCAGGACAATCAGAGCCACGCGGACGCCGTCGCCGAACTCAAACGGCTGATGGTGGCATACCTGCTGGTCGCCGAGAAGGAATCGCGCTCCACCTAGCCGTTACGCGCCTGTGCGCCCTTCCGGTTGCCGGAGCTACCAGAAAGGCGCACGGGCGCCGGAGGCGCCTACACGGACTCGATGACGGCGAACGCGCCCGCCATGTCTCCGTCGTGTGTGAGGGAGATGTGAATCTTCACGTCGGTCAGATGCTTGGCGACGTCTCCGCGTAAGCGGATACTCGGCCGTCCCCACGCATCCGTCACCACCTCGATCAGGTGGTGGATCATCTCGGGCAGCACCGGCGGGCTGGCGAAGAGAGACGTGGACCAGGCCTTGATCACTGCCTCCTTCGCAGCCCACCGGGCGGCGAAATGTCTAGCCGGATCGGAGCTCCGGGTCACGGCGTCCCGACGCTCGCCCGGTGTGAAGTTGTCGAGCATTGCCGTCCCTGGCCGGTCCAGCTGCTCGGCGAACTCCGACACCGTCACGAGATCGAAGCCGATCCCCAGAACTCCCATCCGTCGTTCCTACTTGCAGCCGGGCAGACCCGAGCTGTACACGTCGTCCGCTCCGAGGCGCGCGGCCTCGGTGAGCAGGACGTCCGCCTCGAGCTGACGGGACGCTGCGGCCGGGACACTGTCGCCGCCGAAGCGACGATCCGCCGGACGCTCGTACAGGCTGCCGCCTCCGACCATGGCCTTCGCCAGACGACGCTGACCCTCGACGGTGCGCTTGCGTGCCTGCTCGAGGTACGCCTCACGCTTGTCGGCCGGGATGGCCTCGACGAACGCCTGCGAGTGCACGACGGCGATCAGTCCGGAGACGTGACCGAAGCCCAGGCTCGTGAGCAGACCGGCCTTCAGGGGGAACTGCTCACCGAATCGGAGCGGCTCCCGAGCCCACACGAGGTGTTCGAACTCGGCCATCTTCTCGTCGACGCAATCGAGGCTGCGGTTCGGCGGGACGACACCTTGATCCAGCACCTGGCAGAGACCGATCAGCTGGAATGCTGCGGCACCACCCTTGGAGTGTCCGGTGAGGCTCTTCTGCGAGACCACGAACAGCGGCGCACCTTCGCTGCGGCCGAGTGCCCCGGCGAGGCGCTCGTGCAGCTCCGCCTCGTTGGGATCGTTGGCCGCGGTGGACGTGTCGTGCTTGGAGATCACCGAGATGTCGTCGGCGCTGACACCGAGCTTGCCGAGGGACTGGGCGAGCTGCGAATCCGCTCCCCCACGACCTGCACCGAGCGCACCGATTCCGGGAGCCGGGATCGATGTGTGGACACCATCCGCGAACGAGCTGGCGTAGGCAACCACACCGAGGACGGGCAGACCCATCTCGAGTGCCACGTCACCGCGAGCGAGGAGGATGGTGCCACCGCCGGCCGACTCTACGAACCCGCCGCGTCGACGATCGTTGGCCCGCGAGAAGCGGCGATCCTCGATGCCCTTGGCGCGCATGTCGTCGGTCTTGGCAGTGGCAGACATGTCACCGAATCCGATGATGCCTTCCGTGCCGAGGTCGTCGTAGCCACCGGCAACGACCAGCTGCGCCTTGCCGAGCTTGATCTTGTCGACGCCCTCTTCGACGGACACCGCAGCCGTGGCGCACGCCGCAACCGGGTGGACCATGGCGCCGTAACCGCCGACGTAGGACTGGACCACGTGCGCCGCAATCACATTCGGCAGGGCTTCCTGCAGGATGTCGTTCGGCCGGTTCTCGCCGAGCAGCGTGTCGATGTACAGCGACCTCATGGAGGTCATGCCGCCCATGCCGGTGCCCTGGGTGTTGGCGACCAGCGAGGGGTGCACCCACCGCAGCAGTTCGCTGGGCGTGAACCCACCGGTGAGGAACGCGTCCACCGTGGCGACGATGTTCCACAGGCCCACGCGGTCGACGGAATCGGCCATGTCGGCGGGGATGCCCCACTTGGTGACGTCGAATCCGGTCGGGATCTGACCACCCACGCTGCGCGTGAGCTTCATCTTGCGGGGGACGCGGATCTCGGTGCCCGCACGGCGGGTGACCTGCCAGTCACCGCTGTCCGGAACCGGCGCCGCGACCGTGTTCTCCGGGTCGGCCTCGACGAAGGCCAGTGCCTCCGCCTCGGTGCTGACCACGAAGCTCAGGTCCTTGTCGAGGAAGACCGACGTGAGGAGCGGTGCGGTGTTCTCGATCATCGCGCCTTCGTCCACGTAGCGGCGGATGCCGCAGCGCTCGACGACTGCGTCGTGGTACTTGTCCGCGATCTCGGCCTCCGGAACCAGTTCCCCGGTCTCGGCGTCGTACCAGCCTGCGGACGGCGTGGTCTCCCACACGACGAGTCCGGTGTTCCAGGCGAGTTCGAGAACGCCTGCCGCCGAAAGCTCTTCGTCGACCTCCATCTCGAAGCGGGTACGCGAGGAACCGAACGGTCCGAGCTCACCGGCGCCGACGATGACGACGAGGTCTTCCGGAGCCGCCGTGACGCCGGACCAAGCCGGTGCCACCGACTCGGAAACCCGCGGCGGGGCGGGCAGAGCCGCGATGGTGTCGATCTCGACTGCATCCGCATCGGCCTCGGCAGCAGCGGTCGCAGCTTCCTGAGCCTGCTTCGCCAGCGCGGGCAGGTCCAGGTTCGCCTGGGCGAGCCCACCGGTCAGATCGGCCGCGAGCGGCTCGGTGGAGGCGAGGCGACGTGCCTCGGGCTCGCACCACTGCAGCAGCTCGGTGGCCATTTCCTGGGTGGACCAGGTACGGACTCCGGCACCTTCGACAGCCTCGACCAGCGGGTCGTTGCCGCCCATGAGGCCGGTTCCGCGGACCCAGCCGATGAGAGCGTGCACCAGGGTGACGCGCTCGGCCCAGTTGCGCTCGGCCTTCCAGCGGCCGACCACAGCGTCCAGCGCGGCCTTGGCCTCGCCGTACGCACCGTCGCCACCGAACAGGCCGCGGTTCGGGGAACCGGGCAGGACCACGTGCAGGTGGGTGTCGACGTCACGGTCGTAACCGACCTTCGACAGTCCGCCGATCAGACGCTCCACCGACCACAGGAGAACGCGCATCTCCATTTCGGCGCGGGCGCCGGCGTCGGCGAGGTCGCCTGCCACGCGGGGCGCGGCGAACGGGAACAGCAGCGTCGGGGTGACCGCTTCCTTGACGAGCTTCTTCGATCCACCGGCCGTCTCGTACTGCGCTTCACCGATCCACTCGATGAGCGCGTCGATGTCCGTGTAGGACGCCATGTTCGCGGGGACCACCCACAGGGCGGCACCGGCGCGAGCATTGCGGCGGTAGAGGTCGCGGTAGAAGCCGAGACGCTTGTCGTCGAGACGCGAGGTGGTCACGAAGACCGTCGCGCCGCCGGCGAGGAGCTTGCCTGCGACCGAGGCCGCGATGGAACCCTTGCTGGCACCGGTGACGACGGCGACCTGGTCTGCCCATTCCGGGGTCTCGTCGGTGACGAGGACTGCCGCCTCCGCGATACGCCCGTACTTCTCGGCCAGAGCCGTGCGACCCTCGTCGGTTGCGCGGGCCTGCCACCATGCGGCCTGCGCCGCAACGGACTTGCCTGCACCGGCGAAGCCTTCGATCTCGAGAGACTCCACGCCTGCCGCGTCGATCCACAGACGAGCCAGATCCTCACGTGCGCTGGCCCAGCGGTCGTCGAGCAGCACCGCCCGCCTGGCGTCGAACGCGGGAGCGACCAGTCGCGGCCAGTCGGAACCGAGCTCCGCCGACACGAGGTCGACGAGTTCGGTGTCGGTCGGCTGCGCTGCCGTCGCCGCGTCGCCTGCGAAGCCGAGCTGCTCGAGCACGAGGCGGGCGGCCGAGGCCAGCACGCCGTCGCGGCCCGTGATGTGCTCGGTGAACTCGCCCAGCGCCGCGGCGTCGACGGTGCCACCGGCTCCGCCACCCGAGGACGGGAGGGAGACGCTGATCCCACGGCGCGAGGCCACTGCGGCCACTGCGCTGTCGATGACGGCGTCCACTGCGGCGCCGTCGGCGAGACCGCCGCCGGCCAGGCCGCCGAGGTCACCACCACGGATGCTGGACCCGTCGCGGGTTCCGAGCGCCACCTCGGCGGTGACGTGGTACGCCCAGCCGTCGCCGAGTTCCCAGACCTTCTTCACGCGGTCCGCGATGGCCGCCGGACGACGACCCGAGGGGCCGAAGACCTTGCGGAGGTGATCGTTGATCGAGTCGGACAGCACCGGGCCGAACGGCTTGTACGTACGGGCCAGGGAGTCGACCGTGCCGGCGAGCGAACCCATGTCGGCGTCCGCGGCACCGTCGATCGCACCGAGCGAGAGCTCGGAGCCGAGGTCGACGAGCAGCTGGTTACGCCGCGAGGACACGCCGTCGCACAGCGCCTCGATCGTGTCGACGGGGCCGACCTGATCGGGACGGAGCTTGGTCCACAGGCTGATCAGGACCTTGGTGGCGTCGGCGGCCTTGAACGCGATGTCGTCGGGACGCGGTCCACCGGACGGTGCAGCGGCCGGGGCCGGAGCCGCGGCGGGTGCGGCCGATGCGGCGGGCGCCTCGGCTGCGGGTGCTGCGGGCTCGTCGTCCTCGACCGGCGCCGGATCGACGTCGGTGGAGTACACGATGGACGCTTCACGCTCGATGTTGAGGACCTCGACCGGGTAGCCGAAGCGGCCCGGCAGCTTCAGGGTCTGCGAGGCGAGGTTCGCGACGGTCGGGACGGAGCCCAGACCGATCTCCACGAACCGCTCGACACCCAGTCCACCTTCGGACTCGTCGGCGAACAGCAGATCCTGCGTCTCGATCCAGCGCACCGGGCTGGCGAACTGCCAGGCCAGGAGCTCGGTGAGGACCACGCGGGTGAGCTGGACCGGCTTCTTCGTCCAGGAGTCGAAGTCCTTCAGCACCTTGTCGAGGGGCTTCGACGGCACCAGGTCGGCAATCTCCTGCACGAACTCCTTCTTCAGGGAGAACGGCTTGGGGACCAGGTTCGGGATGTAGCGCCCGATCAGGATGGCCGGGTCGATGTCCTGCGGAAGCAGTTCCTCGAGACGTCCACGGAAGTCGTCGACGCCGCCACGCAGCACCGTCGAGTGGAACGGGACGTCGATGCCCGGAACCATGATGTACGCGCGCTTGCCACCGAAAGCCTCACGGCGGATGTCGATTTCCTTCTCGAGCGCGTTGAGCCCGGCGACCGTGCCCGCGATGGCGTACTGCGAGCCACGCAGGTTCAGGTTCACGATCTGCAGGAACTCACCGGTCGCCTCGGCGACACCGGCGACGAACGCCTCGACGTCGTCGTCGGCCAGACCGATCTGCGACGGGCGGATGGCAGCCATCCGGTAGTCGGAACGGCCGGCCTCGTCGCGGGGAACGAGTGCGTGCATCGCGGAACCACGCTGGAAGACCACCTCGAGAACAGCTTCGAGAGGCAGCACACCGGCGACGGCGGCGAGAGCGTTGTACTCACCGACCGAGTGGCCTGCGAGCAGGGCACCCTCGACGAAGGCACCGGATTCGCGGAGTTCGGCGACCTGGGCCACACCGAGCGTCGCCATCGCGACCTGGGTGAACTGGGTCAGGTGCAGGACACCGTCCGGGTGCTTGTGCTCGACACCACGGGCCTTGACGACCGTCGGGTTGTCGCGGACCACGGCGAGGATCGAGAAGCCGAGGGCCTTGCGGGTGTGCTTGTCGGCGCGGTCCCAGATCTCACGGGCGGCCTTGGAGCGGGCGCGGGCGTCGAGGCCCATGCCGGGACGCTGGATGCCCTGTCCGGGGAACGCGTAGACGGTCTTCGGGGCGGCGGTGCGACCCGTTGCGACCATCACCAGTTCACCGTCGATGCGGCAACCGACCTCGACGATCTCGGCGCCACGGTCCACCGCGATGCGGTCGACGCGGACGTCGATCTCGGCGCCCGGGCGAACCATGCCCAGGAAGCGTGCGGTCCAGGCGGTGAGACGACGCGGCGGCGTCTTGGTCTCGGCCGGGTCCACGGCGGTGACGACCTGCTGGGCAGCGGCGGAGAGCCACATGCCGTGCACGATCGGGCTGCCGAGGCCGGCGAGCAGTGCCGCGTTGTCGGAGGTGTGGATCGGGTTGTGGTCGCCCGACACCTGGGCGAAGGAGCCCATGTTGCGGGGAGCGACGATCGTGGTGTCGCGGCGACGACGACGCGGGGTGTCGACGGCCTCGTCACTCAGCGAGCCACCGGCGCGGGCCGGGTCGGACAGTTCGCCCTTGCCGGTGCGGCCGCGGATCGCGAAGCGCTCCGACAGGGTGACGACGGCAGGCGCGTCCAGGCCCTCGCCGAGCATGGCGCCGACCTCGACCTTGACCTCGACGACGCGGCCCAGGTCGGTGTCGAGGACCGAGGCGACCTCGGCCTTGACGACGAGAATGCTGGTCTCCGAAGGCAGTTCGCCGACGAAATCGACGCTGTGGTCCAGGTGGACCAGGTCGAGCATGCCCTCGATGACGGACAGCGAGTCTTCGGTCTTGGCAGCACCGAGCACGGCGAACACGGCCGGCCAGCAAGCGCCGACGACCACGTCCGGGACGGCCTTGCCGCTGACGCTCAGCGTCGTGGGCAGACCCGAGCCGGTGACACCGGCGTGGTCGGCAACCAGGTCGGGCGTCCAGGCGAGGTTGAGGCGTGCGACACCGTTCTTGACGGCGGGCAGTTCCTGACCGGCCGCGACCGCGAGGAGTGCGGTCATCGACTTCTCGGCGTCGGCCTCGGTGACCACGGGAGCGCCACCGTCCGCGACGGACCCGGGAACGGTGATGGTGATCTGGACGGACTTGGCTGCCACCAGCGGGACCGTGAGGAGCACCTGCTGGTCGTCGATGACGGACAGCTCGGCACCGGTGGTCTCGTGCACCGCGAGGGTGTCGGACTCGATCGACCACTTGTCGAGGTCACCGAGCCGGCGAACCGGGTTCAGGGTGAGGCGCGAGGCCCACTGGATGTCGGGAGCCGACAGGACGGTGTCGAGGAGGCCGCGGGCAATGTCCGCGTGACGGCGAGCGGGCAGCGACAGCGGCGCGACACCGGCGGTGACCAGCTCGTCGTACGTGGCCTTCTCGAAGCGGTCGAGCAGCTCGCCGACAGGCTCGTCGACGCGCGTGATGCCGGCGACGGCGACGGTGCCGGGGATGACGCAGACCTGGTCGGCCGTGTAGCGAGGATCGTGTGCCTGCCACAGCGAGTCGGAACGCCACCAGCGGCGGACGTCACCGTCGACGACGGGCACGAAGTTGACCGGCTTGCCGGGGGTCTTGCACAGCGAGACGAAGAACGAGACGTCCGCGGGGTGCAGAACCGTGGTGGCGTAGTCGGGGTACTGCGCCTGCAGGGCGCAGACGGCCGCCTCGGGACGCTCGAGAATCGCGTCGTCGGCGAACAGGGTGGGGATGGGGCCACGGTCGACCGGGTGCAGACGCGACTCGGTGCGCTGCAGCATCTCACCGAAGCGCGCACGCCAGGTGATGTCGAGCCACGGGCTCGAGGTGGCCTCGGTGATGGCGTCCTGGAGGTCGGTGCCGCAGTCGAATGCCTTCGCTGCGTCGATACCGACGGCCAGCTCGAGGTAGCGGCGCAGCCACTGCTCGTACGTCATGGTCGCGACGTCGCCGAAGTACGGCTTCGCCGTGATGTTCAGTGCCTCGATGATCTCGTCGCGACGCTCGGCGACGGCGTCGGCGTCACCGGCGACCTCGTCGAGCAGACGGCCGGTGCGGGACGCGGCGTTGTCGATCTCGTGGATGTCGGCGCCGAGCTGGCTGCGGCCGGAGGCCATGCCGCCCTCGGCGGTGCCTGCTCCGACCCAGTCCGGAGTACCGGGGGTGTCGACGAGGAGCTGCTTCACCTCGGCAGAGGTGGTCGCTTCGAGGGTGGCCATGGCGGCGGTGCCGACCAGGATGCCGTCCAGCGGCATGGCCGGGAAGCCGTGTGCAACGGACCAGCGGCCGGTCAGGTAGTCGGCAGCCTGCTCGGGCGTGCCGATGCCGCCACCGACGCACAGGACCAGGTTCGGCCGGGTGCGCAGCTCGGCGTAGGTGTCGAGGAGCAGGTCGTCCAGGTCTTCCCACGAGTGGTGACCACCGGCGCGGCCGCCCTCGATGTGGGCGATGACGGGGAACGAGGGAACCTCGTTGGCGATGCGGATGACCGAGCGGATCTGCGCGACCGTGCCCGGCTTGAACGCGACGTAGCTGAAGCCCGCGTCGGTGAGGTCGCCGATGATCGAGACGGCGTCCTCGAGTTCGGGGATACCGGCGGTGACGACGACACCGTCGAACGGGGCACCCGCGGCGCGGGCCTTCGGCACGAGGCGCTTGCCACCGACGTGGAGCTTCCACAGGTAGGGGTCGAGGAACATCGAGTTGAACTGCACGGCGCGGCCCGGCTCGAGCAGCCCGGTGAGCTTCTCGACGTTGTCGGCGAAGATCTGCTCGGTGACCTGGCCACCGCCGGCGAGCTCGGCCCAGTGGCCTGCGTTCGCTGCTGCGGCGACGATCGTCGGGTCGACCGTGGTCGGGGTCATGCCTGCGAGCAGGATCGGCGAACGACCGGTCAGCTTCGTGAACGCGGTCTCCACGCCGATGCGGCCGCCCGGCAGCGACACCGGCTTCGGGAGGAACTCGGTCCACGCGGCGGGAACCTCGGGGGTTGCGCCCGGGGTGAGGAGGTTGCGGTGACCGCCACGGGTCGCGGCGGCAACGATGCCGACGCCCTGGCCGCGGACACTGGCCGACGTCATGCGGGTGAGGAGGTCACCGGGTCCGAGGTCGAGGATCCACGCGGCACCGGCTTCGAGGGTGCTGTCGACGGCGGCGACCCAGTCGACGGGATCGACGAGGCAGGCGCTCGTGAGAGCGCGGGCCTTCTCCTCGTCGAGACCGCAGCGCACGGCCCACTGGCCGACGATGTCAATCGTCTCCGCGAGTGCGGGGTGGTGGAAGCCGATCTCGACCGCGAGGGGCTCGAAGACGGGCGCGAAGATGGAGCCGCCACGCTTCTTGGCGTCGCGCTCACGGGCCTCGTCGGCCTCGATCTGCTCGCACCGCTGCTGGACGCGTGCCAGCTGGGCGGGCGGGCCGGACAGTACGACGCGGCGACGGGCGTTGCGGATGCCGAGGACGGCTGCACGCTCGGGCTCGAGGCCCTCCGCGAGCTCCTCGACGATCTGACGGAGTCGTTCCGGGTCGACGTTGGAGACAGCGAGCATCGGGGTGGAGTCGGCGGCGGCGATCACTCCGCGACGACGGCCGACGAGGCCGGCAGCCGCACCGATGAGCTGAGCGAGGGCGAGGAGTTCGCCGTCCTTCTGACCCGAGGAGGCAACGGCCTCCGCGGCGAGGAGTCCCTGGGAGTGGCCGATCACCGACACGGGAGCCGTAACCGCGGGATCGAGGCCCTGAGCTGCCAGCGCACGCAGCGCTGCGATCTGGGTGAGGAAGACGCCGGGGAGAGACACCGCCGCCGAGGTGAGCGCTGCCGCGGAGGGACCGGCCGCCTGGGCGCCGTCCTCTTCGTCGGCGAGTTCCTGCTCGAGGATCCAGGCGATGGGGTCGAATCCGACCGGGCGCACGACGAGGAGTTCCTGCGCCACGGGGGCCAGGTAGTCGGCCGCGTCGTTGACGATCGTGGTGAGTGCCGGCTCGAGTCCGTTGTCGCGGCTCAGTTCCTCCAGCGAGCTCAGCCAGGGCGCACCCTGACCACCGAAGGCGAGCGCGTACGGCTCACCTCCGAGCAGACGATCCACGAGGGTGCCCTTGCTCGACGACCGAGTGTCGTCCCGGTCTACGCCGATGCGCCGCGAACCCTTCGAGTTTTTTCCGTTTCCTGCGGGTGTCGTGTCGTCAATCGTCACGCGTATGTCCTCTCCTGGTCCCCTCTGGGGGGAGGTGGGGATAGTGTCTGCCGCCCTCGGCATCGTGTGCCAGCTGTATCGGCTCTGATCAGCTCTTCCGGGCTGTTCAAGGTTGACACAGAATCATGAGGATTTCCTCACGTTCACGAGCCGTCGGGGTGTCACAGCCGTGCATCGGAGAAATATCGCGTGATGTCCCTCACAGATCTCCCGCGAAGTGACCGGTGAGTAGATCGCGTCCGTGCTGGACGAGGGCGGTGCGAGGACGTCCAAGAACCTGAGGAAAGCCTCATATTAATCGTTATCAATCTGTTACCACCTTGACGAAGTCCCAGGTTCATGCAGGTCTGCGCCCTCGAATCCGGGTCCGCGACCTGCGAAAGCGAACCTGTCGGACCCTCGCACTAATGTTCGAGTCCAGGAACAGCCGACAGCCATTCTCCGGGGGGAAGAAATGAGCACAGCCCACGTCCGCGCCCTACTCGATCACGTCGCCGCCGAACTGCCACCAGAGTCGTGGCCGCACTGGACGGAGGGCTGGCCGCACGAGATCGAAGCCGGTCTGCTCGATGCCGCGTTCTCCGCCCGCGCCACGTACGGCACGCCCACCACGGGGGTCCGCGCCGTCATCACCCGCTGGCGCGATCACCGGGCCGCACCTCTCGACGACCTCACGGCGCTCGCCGCGCACGCCGACGAACCCGAAGGCCTCCTGGCCGTCCTGGACAACCGGCAGCGAGCACCGGGGAACTACACCACCAAGGCCGAGGCCGTCGCCTCGGCGGCACGCTCGCTCGCCGAGCTGGGCTGCACCACCTCGGCGGATCTCCGCGACGACGAGGCCCAGCGGAGCGCCCTCGTCAGGGTGCCCGGGTTCGGTCCCGCCACCTGGGAGTGCCTCGCCATGCAACTCGGCATCCGCACCGCCGACTCTCACCGCGTGGTGTGCGAGTTCCTCGGCGAGGCGCTCGACCTCGAAACACCCCCATCGACTGCAGACGCCGAACACCTCGTCGCCGAGGCAGCAGCGCGGCTCGGGATCACGCCCGCCACCTTCACCCACGCCGCCTGGCGGTACCAGCGCGCGCAGCGGCGGGTGGCGGGTGCGAGATGAAGTACACGCGAGAAGTGCTCGAGCAGGCGGTCGCAGAATCGACGAGCTACGCCGGCGTCATGCGCTACCTCGGCCTGAAACCCGCGGGTGGGACACACGCGCACCTGCGGCGCCGGATCAACACACTCGGCATCGACACGTCACACTTCACGGGCCAGGCGCACACCAAGGGCAAGCGTGCCCGCAACCGAATGACGTGGCAGGAGATACTGATCCGTCGCCCGGCGGGCAGCAGGCGCGTCCAACCCCACCTCCTGAGAAGGGCTCTGATCGAGGCAGGAGTGCCGTACAAATGCGTCGCATGCGGCGTGCAGGACGAGTGGTGCGGACTCCCGCTGATCCTGCATGTCGACCACATACGGGGAGACCCATCGGACTCCCGCTTGCAGGAAGTTCGATTCCTGTGCCCCAACTGCCACAGCCAGACTCCATCGTGGGCCGGGCGAAAGAGCCTCGACCGGGGCCGGCGATCCGATTGACATGTGCTGCGGGGGGTGCCTTGTTCATGGCGTAGTCTGTGCTTCGCGCGCGAGTGGCGTAATTAGGCAGCCGCGTCAGGTTTAGGTCCTGGTGTCCGAAAGGACGTGGGGGTTCGAGTCCCCCCTCGCGCACTGCTCGGGTTCTTTGCCGATTTTTCGGCGGCCCTGTTTCGCTTAGATCGACGGTCGTCGGGCGGCTGTGACGGCCGCCATAGGCGCAACCTCTCCTAGCAGCGCATTCAGCGATTCAGGTACCGTCGTTACGTGTCCGGTAACCGTAAGCAACGCCGCCCCGCGCTGGTCCTGTTGGTGGTCGTCGGGGCTGTCGGGTGCCTCGCACTCGGCTGGTGGCAGTGGACACGTTTCGAAGCGGTCGGCGGGACTGGCCAGAACCTCGGATACGCGTTCCAGTGGCCACTGTTCGCGGCGTTCCTCGTCTACGCCTATCGGCGATTCGTGCAGCTCGAGGATGCCGAACCAGCTGACACCACCGACGTCCCGGATGCTCCCACCGAACTGCGGGAGATCCCGGCCGACGTCTTGCCCCCTCGCCCCTCGGTGGCCGAGGACGACGATCCGGACGACCTCGAGAGCCGGCAGATTTCACAGTACAACCAGTACCTCGCCGAGCTGTCTGCTCGCGAGACCGATAGGAGCACCACGTGAGCACGGGCCAAGACGAAACGACTGCCGGTTCGGTCACAGACACCGCGAAGCAGAAGAAGATCGCCCCCGCGCTCCTGCGCTACCGCGTCCTCGCCTACGCCACCGGTGTGTGGCTGCTGGTCCTCACCGCAGAGATGGTGGCCAAGTACATCTTCAAGGTCGACAACCTGCCCAGCTGGATCGCCGTGGTGCACGGCTGGGTGTACTTCGTCTACCTGCTGGTGACGCTCGACCTGGCGGTCAAGGTGCGCTGGCCTGCGGGCCGGACGGTCGGGACGCTCCTCGCGGGCACCATTCCGTTCCTGTCGTTCTACGTGGAGCACCAGCGGACCAAGCAGGTCCGCCGCGACTTCGGTCTCTGATCGAACCGGTCGGCTCCCTCACATGATGACCGGCTGCCCGGTGATCATCGCGATCACGTAGGTCAGCCAGCCGAGCGGTGTCTGCGGCACCATCATCGGCGACATGCGAAACCTCCTCCCGTGAAGCGTAGCGAGGGTCAGTGCCCGGTGAGCGCCGCCAGGGCGGGGACGAGTTGAACGAGCGCCCGCCCTCGGTGCGAGGACGCGTCCTTCTCCTCGGGTGACAGCTGGGCGGCCGAGCGGGTGTCTCCGTCGGGCACGAAGACCGGGTCGTAGCCGAATCCGCCGTCGCCGACCGGCTCGCGGGCGATGCTTCCCCGCCATTCGCCGCGGACCACCGATTCTTCGCCGCCGGGCACCACGAGCGCGCACGCCGAGACGAACGCCGCTCCCCGGCGGTCGTCGGGCACGTCACCGAGCTGAGCCAGGACCAGGGCGGTGTTCGCGGGATCGTTCCCGTGCGTGCCCGACCACCGGGCGGACAGGACTCCGGGCATGCCGTTCAGCGCATCGACTTCGATTCCGGAATCGTCTGCGACACAGGCCATTCCGGTTGCGGCGGCACCGTCGCGCGCTTTCGCCAGGGCGTTCTCCTCGAACGTCGCACCCGTTTCGGGGGCCTCGGGGTACTCGGGTACGGCATCGAGCCCGACCAGTTCGATCCCGTCGACACCGGCCGCCGCGAGCACCCGATGCAGTTCCCGGAGTTTCTTCGCGTTGCGGCTGGCCACCAGCACCCGTGTGGTTGGCACCGAGCTAGCCCCCGAACTTCTTCTTCGACGTCTCCGGGACCTTCGGCTCCGGAAGCGCACCGGGGTAGGGCAGTTCGAGCGCGGCCTTCTGGATCTCGAACAGCTGCTCGCACCCTGCGAGTGCGGAATCCAGCAGTTTGTCGAGAGTGCTCCGCGGGAACGTCGCGCCTTCGCCGGTGCCCTGGATCTCGACGAGGGTGCCCGTGTCGGTGGCCACCACGTTCATGTCGACCTCGGCGCGCGAGTCCTCCTCGTACGGCAGGTCGAGGCGCACACGGCCGTCGACGACGCCCACGCTCACCGCGGCGATGCCGCAGGAGATCGGCTGGGGGTCGGCGAGACGGCCGGCGGCGCGGAGGTAGGTCACCGCGTCGACGAGGGCCACATAGGCGCCGGTGATGGCTGCGGTGCGGGTTCCGCCGTCGGCCTGCAGCACGTCGCAGTCGAGGGCGATGGTGTTCTCACCGATGGCGGCGAGGTCGATGCAGGCGCGGAGGGAGCGTCCGACCAGCCTGCTGATCTCCTGGGTTCGTCCACCGACCTTGCCCTTGACGGACTCTCGGCCACTGCGGGTGTGGGTGGCGGCGG
This sequence comes from Rhodococcus jostii RHA1, assembly GCF_000014565.1. Lineage (NCBI taxonomy): Bacteria > Bacillati > Actinomycetota > Actinomycetes > Mycobacteriales > Nocardiaceae > Rhodococcus > Rhodococcus jostii. Next base: position 1,511,870 of record NC_008268.1, read on the forward strand.
GCAGCATGGCGTATTCGGCCGTCAGCCAGCCGAGTCCGGAGCCCTGACGCCAACGGGGAACACCGTCCTCGACGCTGGCCGTGCACATCACCCTGGTGTTTCCGAATTCCACCAGCACCGATCCCGCGGGATGAGTGGTGAAGCCCCGGGTGATCTTGACCTCGCGGAGTTCGTCGTCCGCCCTACCGTCTTCTCGTGTGGTCACGGCAGAGAGCCTAGTCGCCCCCGTGCGGGGCGCGGGCACACGGCTTCAGACGGTGTAGACGCCGCCCGCGGACACCGCGTGCACGGGGCCGGAGAATTCGGCCTTGGCCTCGGCGATGACGTCTTCGCGGGACGTCCACGGCGGTATATGGGTGAGCAGCAGTTCGGCGACACCGGCGCGGTGTGCGACCTGACCGGCCTCGGTCCCCGACAGGTGGATCCCTTCGGGCCGGTCCGGGCTGTGCGTCCACGACGCCTCGGCGAGCAGTACGTCGGCCCCGCGGGCGAGGTCGATCACTTCTTCGCACATGCCGGTGTCGCCGGTGTAGACGAGGGTGCGCCCGGCGCCGTTGGTCAGCCGGAACCCGTACGCCTCGGGCGGGTGGTTTACCCGGCGCGCGGTGATGGTGAGGTCGCCGAACGTGACCGGTTCGCCGTCGGTCCAATGGTGCAGGTCGATCGTGTCGGAGATGTCGTCGATGTCGCCGCCGCACTCCGCGGACGCGACGCCGATCCGGCGGGCGGTGTCGGACGGGCCGTAGACGAGTGCGCGCCCCTTCGGCGGGTGCGGATGATAGCGACGCCAGACGAGCAGTCCGGGGAGGTCCAGGCAGTGGTCCGCGTGCAGGTGGCTGAGGAGGACGGAGACCTCGCCGGGATCGGCGAACCGCTGGAGCGCACCGAGGACACCGGGTCCGAAGTCGAGTACCAGCGGCGGTGTGTCCGGCGCGGTCAACAGATAACCCGATGCAGGTGAGTCTGGTCCGGAGACGCTCCCTGAACATCCCAGGACGGTAATGCGCATACCCGCCATGCTGCCACGGCGACCCGTTTCGGAAAAAGCTTCCGACGGAATTGGCGCGTCGACCTCACAACCGATGGGGAACTGTGACCTGATCGCAAGGCGTCGAGGGCCTGCGCCGACCGGGCTGGACCGATCACCCGAACGATTGAGGCCCCACCGCTTTCCGGGCCCGCTGCTTCCTGGCGTCCGCGGAGAGGAGCCAGGCCGCGACGACTCCGCCGACGGCGCCGAACAAATGCCCCTGCCAGGACACACCGGGAGCGCTGGGCAGGACACCCCACAGCAGGCTGCCGTAGACGACGAACACCACCACGCCGACGAGGATCTGGCCGAGGCTGCGGGCGAAGATTCCCCGGACCAGCAGGTAGGCGAGCCAGCCGAAGATCAGGACGGAGGCGCCGATGTGGTTGGAATAGGATCCGCCGGTCAACCAGGTGCCCAGACCTCCGACCACCCAGACGATCCCGGTGGCGGCGAGGCCGCGGGCGATGCCCGACAGCAGCACGAGGAACCCGAGGACCAGCAGCGGGACGGTGTTCGCGAACAGATGCGCCCAGTCGTCGTGCAGGACTGGGGCGAACAGAATCCCCCACAGCCCGTCGATGGAGCGCGGCCCGACGCCGTTCTCTTCGAGTCGCTCGTCGGACGCCACGTCGACGATCTCGATGACGTACAGCAGCATCGTGAAGGTGCCGATGAGGATTGCGGACTGCAGCCACAGCGGTTTCGACTTCGACGCGGGCGCCGGCTTCGCGCCACCCCTGGGCACCGGCGAGTCGAATCGCGAGGAGTCGAACGACGACGTCATGATCCACACACCCCTGTCGTCATGCCCACAACTGCCCTTCCAGTGCTTCTTCTGCTTCCTCGACCGTACCGCCGTATGCGCCGGTCGACAGATATTTCCATCCGCCGTCGGCGACGATGAACGCGATGTTCGCCGCGCGTTCGGCCTTGACGGCCTTGCGTGCGACCCCCAGCGCGGCGTGGAGGATCGCGCCGGTCGAGATGCCCGCGAAGATGCCTTCGTTGTCGATCAGTTGCCGGGTGCGGCGGACGGCGTCGGCGGGGCCGACGGAGAACCGCGAGGTGAGGACGGATTCGTCGTACAACTCGGGGACGAAGCCCTCGTCGATGTTGCGGAGGCCGTACACGAGTTCCCCGTAGCGGGGCTCGGCCGCCACGATCTCGATGCCGTCGACGTGTTCGCGGAGATAGCGCCCCACGCCCATCAGGGTGCCGGTGGTTCCGAGACCCGCGACGAAGTGGGTGATCTCGGGAAGGTCGCGCAGGATCTCGGGGCCTGTGGTCTCGTAGTGGGCCAGCGCATTCGCGGGATTGCCGTACTGGTACAGCATCACCCACTCGGGATGCTCCGCGGACAGCTCCTTGGCCACGGCCACAGCCTGATTCGATCCGCCGCGCGCGGGTGAGTCGATGATCTGCGCACCGAACATCGCCAGCAGTTGCCTGCGTTCCACGGACGTGTTCTCGGGCATCACGCAGATCAGCTGGTAGCCCTTGAGTTTCGCGGCCATCGCGAGCGAGATCCCGGTGTTCCCGCTGGTCGGCTCGAGGATCGTCGCCCCGGGCGTCAGGGTGCCGTCGTTCTCGGCCTGCTCGATCATGCGGAGGGCGGGCCGATCCTTCACCGAACCGGTGGGGTTGCGGTCTTCGAGCTTCGCCCACAGCCGGACCGGCGCTGTGCCGTTCCAGCTCGGCGACAGGCGGGGCAGCCCGACGAGGGGTGTGTCGCCGAGGGTGTCGATCAGCGAATCGAACCGCGCCACGGCCGCGATCAGCCTCCGGCGACGGCGGGCAGGATCGTCACGGAGTCCCCGTCGGCCACCTCTGTGTCGAGTCCGCCGGAGAATCGGACGTCCTCGTCGTTGACGTACACATTGACGAAGCGGTGCAGACGGCCGTCGTTGATCAGGCGGTCCTTGATGCCGCCGTAATTGCCGTCGAGATCGTCGATGACGGCGGAGAGTGTGGGACCTGTTGCCTCCACCCGCTTTTCACCGCCGGTGTGGGTACGCAGAATGGTGGGGATCGAAACTGTGACAGCCATGGTCGGCTCCTCGGGATGTGGGTGTCTTACCTGCCGCGGGCCCGTCGCGAGGGACGGCGCCGTCACTTGTCGGGGACGTCTGCCACGGACGTGTGGGCGAACTTGTAGCTCTGGACCACGTCGACGGGTTCCTCGGTGACGACACCGTCGACGATGCGGTAGCTGCGCAGTTCGTGGACGTCGGGGGCGCGGGTGGAGATCAGCACGTAGTGGGCGTCCGGTTCGGACGCGAAGGAGATGTCGGTCCGGCTCGGGTACGCCTCGGTGGCGGTGTGCGAGTGGTAGATCACGACGGGCACCTCGTCGGCGTCGTCCATCGCCCGCCACACCTTCAGTTGCTCACCCGAGTCGAATCGGTAGAACGTGGGCGAACGCTCGGCGTTGATCATCGGGATGTGCCGTTCGGGGCGGTCGGAGCCTTCCGGCCCGGCGATGACCCCGCATGCCTCGTCCGGGTGGTCGGCGCGCGCGTGCGCGACCATCGCCTCGACGAAGTCCGATCGAATCACCAGCACGTCATCTACCTCCGTGAGCGCCATCCTAGGTGCGCACCGGCGAGTCGGCCACCGACCGGCCGGTACCTCAGGAACGCAGTGCTGAAGGGAACAGGTCGCGGTAGGTGGGAATTCCCGCGACGGGGGTGGCGCTGAGGACGGCGTCGACGATGGCCTTCTCCACCACTTCGGCGGCCGCGGTGCAGACGGCGTCGACGACGGGCAGATCGGGCGGGAACGCGTCCGGCACTCCTGCCGGGTGGTGGACCGGGTGGATGCCGGTGGAGAGCGCGAAGATCGTGTCGCCGTCGAGCGGCGAATGCGCAGGCCGGATCGCGCGGGCCAGCCCGTCGTGACCGGCGACGGCGGCGCGGCGTAGCGCCGCCTTGCCCAGGACGGCGTCGGTCGCGACGACGCCGATGGTCGTGTTGAGGACGGTGCTCTTGGCGATCAGTTCGCGCGTCGCCGACACCTCGGCGGCGACGGGGGGTCGGAGCCCGAACGCGGCTGCACCCACGGTGGCGACACCCCAGGGCAGTCCGGTCGCCGGATCGAACACGGTTCCGACGGGATTGGCCACCATCAGCGCGGACACCGTGATGCCCTTCGCCGGACCGTCCGTGACGACGACGCTCGCCGTTCCGACACCGCCTTTGATCGCGCCCGCCCGCGCCCCGACCCCGGCGCCCACCGAACCGGAGAGGACGGTGTGCGACGCAGAATCTGCTGCCCGGTAACCGAATTCGGCGGTGGGACGCGTGCGCCAGTCACCGACCGGCAGATCGAAGATCACGGCAGCGGGAACGATCGGGACCACCTGATCGGGTTCCCCCATGGCGATTCCGTGACCGTGCTCCTCGAGCCACCGCATGACGCCGTCGGCGGCGGCGAGTCCGTACGCGCTGCCGCCGGTCAGGACGATCGCGTGCACCTTCCGGACGCTGTGACTGGGGTCGAGGAGGTCGGTTTCCCGGGTGCCCGGTCCCCCGCCACGGACGTCGACCGCACCGGTCGCGCCGTGCGGCGCGAGGACCACGGTGCATCCGGTGGCGGCACCGCGTCCGAGCGCGGCGTCCGCGTCGAGTTCGTGGTGGTGCCCGACGCTCAGGCCCACCACATCGACGAGCGAATCGGTGCGGCCCGGCGTCGTGGCCGTCACGGTGCGAGCGCCTGAACGAGCGAGTCCTGCATCCAGGTCAGCCAGTGGTAGATGTCGAGGTGCGGTGCGCGGGGATCGGCGGGATCGATTTCGTCCGGCGTGTCGGAGTCGATGCCCAGGTTGGTGCCCAGCGCCAGCCGCACGTCGTTGAGACCGCTGAGCCAGGCGTCGGCCTGCTCCGGCGTGAGCAGCACCTTGCCGCCGTTCTCCGGCACCGTGTGGAGAATGACCGAGCCCGCCGCCACTTTGGCGTCGATGATCTCCGGTTCGTGGAGTCCGCGCAGCGCACCGTTGATGTCGGCGTTCGATTCGGCCCGGATCTCGTCGTCGTCCGGCGCGTCCATGTCGGGACGGTGGAAGTCGGGCAGCAGCCGCGCGAGGACCTCCTCGTCGGGTGCCGTCGTATTGCCGGTCCGCATCCCGGTGAGCGCCGCGAGTTCGTCCTCCGGGGCGGACGCGGCCCGCTCCTCGAGAAGACCGAGGACGGAGGCGACCAGCGATCGCAGCACCGTGGCCTCGTGCGCGTCCATCTCCGAACGCAGCTTCACACCGCCGAGCGAGTTCTTCCTGCTCCACATCCGCACGTCGTGTACCGAGTTCCTTACTGTCCGAACGGAAAGTTAGCTGCCGTCGTGCTGCATCGTGGCCCACAGGCCGGCCGCGTGCAGCTTGCGTACATCGTTTTCGACCTTGTCCCGGGAGCCGCTCGACACCACGGCCTTCCCCTCGGAATGGACCTGCATCATCAGTTCCGTGGCCTTGGCTTTGCTGTACCCGAAGAGCTTCTGGAAAATGTAGGTGACGTAGTGCATCAAATTCACCGGATCGTCCCACACGACGGTGACCCAGGGACGATCATTGGCTTCATCGATCTCGACGACCTCCGACTCTGCAGGGGTGACCTGCGGCGATGCCGGCATGGCATCCACGAATGGAGCTGTCGTCGAGCAATGAGCCATGACACCAGGGTACGACGCTCCTCCACTGGGCGACACCGCGGCTTACAGTGGCCGGGTGTCCAGAGACAGCACCGCCTTGTTCACCGACCAGTACGAGTTGACGATGCTGTCGGCGGCCCTCGCCGACGGTTCGGCCCACCGACGCTGCAGTTTCGAGGTGTTCGCCCGCCGGCTCCCCGACGGTCGCCGGTACGGAGTCGTCGGCGGCACCGCCCGTCTGGTTGCCGCGCTGTCGAACTTCCGCTTCGGCGAGCCGGAACTCGCGATCGTGTCCCGCTTCCTCGACGAGGCGACCGTCGCTTGGCTACGTGACTATCGCTTCAGCGGGGACATCGACGGCTACCGCGAGGGCGACTTCTACTTTCCCGGCTCACCGATCCTCTCCGTCCGTGGAACGTTTGCCGAATGCGTCCTGCTCGAGACGCTGAGCCTGTCGATCCTCAACCACGACAGCGCGATCGCGTCCGCCGCCGCACGCATGGTCAGCGCTGCCGACGGACGCCCCATGATCGAGATGGGTTCGCGGCGCACCCACGAGGAATCCGCGGTGGCGGCCTCCCGCGCCGCCTACCTGGCGGGGTTCACGGCCACGTCGAATCTGGAGGCGGTCCGCAGGCACGGAGTGCCCGGTGCGGGTACCAGCGCGCACGCGTTCACCCTGTTGCACACCACTCCGGACGGGCCGGACGAGGCGGCGGCGTTCCGCGCGCAGGTCGCGGCACTCGGAGTCGGGACCACGCTTCTCGTCGACACGTACGACATCACCGACGGCGTCAAGACCGCCGTCGAGGTGGCGGGCCCCGAACTCGGAGGCGTCCGGATCGACTCCGGTGATCTGGGTGTCCTGGCGCGGCAGGTCCGCAGGCAACTCGACGACCTCGGTGCGACCGGGACGAAGATCGTCGTCTCCGGCGACCTCGACGAATACGCCATCGCCGCGTTGCGGGCCGAACCGGTCGACGTCTACGGCGTCGGCACGTCCGTCGTCGTCGGCTCCGGCGCGCCGACCGCCGGAATGGTCTACAAACTCGTCGAGGTGGACGGCATCCCCGTCGAGAAGAGGAGCAGCAACAAGGCGTCGCGGGGCGGCACCAAACGGGCGTTGCGGTTCGCCCGGGACACCGGAACCCTGGTGGAGGAGGTCGTGTACTCGGCCCACTCGGACGCACCCGGCTCGGCGGGTCTCGAGGCGCAGGAACTGCTGGTCCCACTGGTGCGGGGCGGTGAGACCGTCTGCGACACGACTACCCTGGAGGACAGCAGATCCCTCTTGGCGGCGGGCCTCGTCAGCCTGCCCTGGGAGGGCCTGAAGCTCTCCCACGGCGAGCCCGCGATCCCGGTGCGCTTCGCCGAACCCGAGTCCAGGAGGGCACCATGACCGACATCGAGAACACCGACGCCCGGCGCGCACTGCTCGTGGTCGACGTCCAGAACGACTTCTGCGAGGGCGGCTCCCTCGCCGTCGACGGCGGTTCCGCGGTCGCGGCCGCGATCACCCGCTTCCTCGCCTCGAACGAGTACGACGCCGTCGCGGCCACCATCGACCACCACATCGACCCGGGCCACCATTTCTCCGACGAACCGGACTACGTCGACACGTGGCCGGTGCACTGCAAATCGGGAACGTCCGGCGCGGACTTCCACCCCGACCTCGACCTGAGCGGCATCGAATCGGTGTTCTCCAAGGGCGAGTTCTCGGCGGCCTACTCGGGCTTCGAGGGCAGGAACGCCGACGGCCAGAGCCTGGAGAAATGGCTGCAGGCGGCCGGAGTCACCGAGGTCGACGTGGTAGGGATCGCCACCGATCACTGCGTGGTCGCGACGGCACTCGACGCCGTGGCCGCCGGGTTCCCGACGCGCGTCCACCTCCCCCTCACCGCCGGTGTCACCCCCGCGACCGTCGAGGCCGCGATCACCGCGATGCGGACCGCCGGGGTGCGCCTCGTGGGCCGCGACTCGGACACCCCCTCGGACCGCGTGACAATTTCTGACGTAGGTCCCGAGTAACCTGCTCGGGTGCCTGAAAACCTCCCCAACGTCCCCGAGCTGTTGCGCACGGCGGTGCGGTCGCTGGGCGGTGCCGAGCGGTCCAACCAGCTGACCATGGCTTCCGCCGTCGCGCATTCGATCGATACCGGGGAGCATCTGGCCGTCCAGGCCGGGACGGGCACCGGCAAGTCCCTCGCCTACCTGGTGCCGAGCGTCCGGCACGCGGTGCAGAGCGGGAAGACGGTCATCGTCTCGACGGCCACCATCGCACTGCAGCGTCAGCTGATCGACCGCGACATGCCGCGGCTCGCGGACGCGCTCGAGGATTCCCTCGGCCGGAGACCGCACTTCGCGATCCTCAAGGGCCGCAACAACTATCTGTGCATGAACAAGATCCACACCGGGTCCGCCGAAGAGCCTCCCACGGACGAGCTGTTCGACCCGTTCGCGGTGTCGCGGCTCGGACGGGAGGTCCAGCGCCTCACCGAGTGGTCCTCGGACACCGAGACCGGCGACCGCGACGACCTGACCCCCGGGGTCAGCGACAAGGCGTGGCGCCAGGTCAGCGTCACCGCCCGGGAATGCCTCGGCAAGTCCCGGTGCCCGGTCGGCGAGGACTGCTTCGCCGAGCGCGCCCGCGCGGAGGCCTCGCAGGTCGACGTCGTGGTCACCAACCACGCCCTGCTCGCCATCGACGCCATCACCGGAATCGCGATCCTCCCCGAACACGATGTCGTGGTCATCGACGAGGCGCACGAACTGGTCGACCGGGTCACCAACGTCGCCACCGCGGAACTGGCGGCGTCGACGATCAGTGCCGCGGCGCGGCGCTGCGCGAAGCTCGTCGAGGAGCAGGACGCGGACCGTCTCGAGGCCGCGGGTGAGGGCTGGGCGGCACTGCTCGAGGAGCTGCGGCCGGAACGGTGGGAGGCGCTGCCGCCCGGTGCGGCCCCCGCGCTCGCCGCGGTCCGCGACGCCGCGTGGTCGCTGCGCACGGCCATCGGCCCGTCCCGTCCCGGTATGGCGTTGAGCGATCCGGAGGCCGCCGCGGCGCGCAACACCGCACTCGCGTCGGTCGAGGAGGTCCACGACAGCGCCGTCCGCGTTCTCAGCGCGTTCGACGAGCCGGATCCGGCCAAACGTCACGACGTGGTGTGGCTGGCCGCCGACGACAATCGCGGTTCGATCCGCCGGGTGGTGCGGATGGCGCCGCTGTCGGTTGGCGGGCTGCTGCGTTCCCGGCTGTTCGCCGAATCGACCGTGGTCCTGACGTCCGCCACGCTGACCGTGGGCGGGTCGTTCGACGGTCTGGCGGTCAACTGGGGACTTCCGGCCGAGTCGTCCGTCGTGATCGATCCGGCGATGGCCACCGGCTCCGAGGCACCGTCCGATTCGGGCACACTCAAATGGAACGCCCTCGACGTCGGGTCGCCGTTCGACCACGCCCGCGCCGGCATCATCTATATCGCGAAGCAGCTTCCGCCGCCGGGCCGGGACGGCCTCTCCCCCGCGTATCTCGACGAGATCGCCGAACTCGTCGAGGCGGCGGGCGGGCGCACGCTGGGATTGTTCTCGTCGATGCGGGCCGCCAAGGCCGCGTCCGAGGCGATGCGCGACCGGCTCGACACCCCGATTCTGTGCCAGGGCGACGACTCGACGGGCGCCCTCGTCCGGGCATTCGCCGGCGACGAGCCGACATCGCTGTTCGGCACGCTGTCGCTGTGGCAGGGTGTCGACGTGCCGGGCCCGTCCCTGAGCCTCGTGATTCTCGACCGCATCCCCTTCCCCCGCCCCGACGACCCGTTGCTGGTCGCCCGGCAGAAGGCCGTCGAATCGCGCGGCGGAAACGGGTTCCTCTCCGTCGCAGCCAATCACGCGGCACTGCTGCTCGCCCAGGGTGTGGGACGTCTGCTGCGCAGCGTCGACGACAAGGGTGTGGTGGCCGTCCTCGATCCGCGGCTCGCCACCGCCCGCTACGCCGGGTATCTGCGGGCCTCGCTTCCACCGTTCTGGGAGACGTCCGATCCGGAAGTCGTGCGTAAGGCACTGGGGCGGATTCGCGATTCGCGCCCCTGAACCGCGGCCGCGCACTGAGTCGGACAGCGACGGGGTGCGCACCTATGCTCGACCGATGGAGCTTGCGATCTCAGTCCGCGGACTCACCAAGAAGTTCGGCGAAGTCCTCGCCCTCGACGGCCTCGATCTGGAGGTGAAGTCGGGCGAGGTGCATGGATTCCTCGGACCCAACGGCTCGGGCAAGTCCACCACCATCCGGGTGCTCCTCGGTCTCCTGCGCGCCGACGGCGGTTCGGCGTCCGTTCTCGGTTCCGATCCGTGGCAGGATTCCGTTCCCGTTCATCGGCGACTCGCCTACGTTCCGGGGGATGTGAACCTGTGGCCCAATCTGTCCGGTGGCGAGGCGATCGACCTTCTCGGGCGACTGCGCGGCGGACTCGATCCGGTCCGTCGTGCGTCGCTGATCGAGCGGTTCGAACTCGACCCCACCCGCAAGGGCCGCACCTATTCGAAAGGCAACCGGCAGAAGGTCGCTCTCGTGGCTGCACTCGCCGCCGACACCGAACTCCTCATCCTCGACGAGCCGACGTCGGGCCTGGACCCGTTGATGGAGGCGGTGTTTCAGGAGTGCATCACCGAATTCGCGCGCGGAGGACGCACGGTGCTGTTGTCCAGCCACATCCTCGCCGAGGTCGAAGCGCTGTGCCACGCCGTCACCATCATTCGCGCGGGCAGGACCGTGCAGGCGGGAACGCTGTCCGAACTACGCCATTTCACCCGCACCACGGTGACGGCGACCACCCGGATCAAGCCCACCCCCATCGCGAATGTCCCCGGCGTGCACAACCTCCAGAAGGGTGAGGACGCGAACACGGTGACGTTCGACGTCGATTCCGATCAGATCGATCCGGTCATGACCACGCTGACGGGGCTGGGCATCGTCTCGATCACCGCCAACCCGCCGACGCTCGAGGACCTGTTCCTCCGCGAGTACCGCGACGAGGTCGAGGCACTCGGGATCGGACGGCCGCAGTGAGTCGATTGAGCGGAACGGGTGTGCTCGCCGAACTGGCGGTGCGCACCGACCGGGTCCGGATTCCGGTGTGGACGGTCGCGGTGGCGGGCCTCACCGTCCTGATCGCGTCGAGTTACTCGACCATCTACCCGACCGCCGAATCACGGCAGGCCCGTGCCGAACTCATCTCGTCGCCGGCAGCCACGGCACTCGCCGGGCCGGGTTACGGCCTGGACGACTACACGCTCGGTGCGATGGTCGCCAACGAGATCGCCGGCATGACGATGGTGGCCGTCGCGATCATGTCGGTGCTGCTGGTGACGCGGCATCTGCGGACGGAGGAGGAGACCGGACGCACGGAACTGGTACGCGCCGGCGTCGTCGGGCGGTACGCGGGAATCACGGCGGGACTGATCTCCGCGGCGCTCGCAAACCTGTTCGTCGCGCTTCTGCTCGTCATCGGGCTGCTCGGTGCGGGTCTGCCTCCGGCGGGTTCGCTGAACATGTCCGCGGGTGTGCTGGTGGTGGGTCTGGTGTTCACCTCGCTGTCGGCGCTGGCGTCCCAGTTCACCGAACACGCCCGCACGGCAAGCGGTGTCGGGATCTCCGCGATCATCGTCGCGTACCTGCTGCGGGCGGTGGGCGACGTGCAGCAGGGACACAGCGGGAGCCTGCTGACGTGGGTGTCGCCGATCGGCTGGTCGCAGGCCACCCGCGCCTATGTCGACGAACGCTGGTGGCCGTTGCTGATCGGCATCGTCGCGGCGGCGCTGACCGTCGGGTGTGCGTATGCCGCCATCGGTCGCCGGGACGTCGGGGCGGGGCTGCTTCCGCCGCGGGGCGGGCGCACCGAGGCGTCCCCCCGCCTGACCGGTGTCACCGCGCTGGCGGCGCGTCAGCAGCGCGGTCAGATCCTCGCCTGGGGTGTCGGTGTGTTCGCGCTGTCGCTGCCCATCGGTTCACTCGGCAGGCAGATCAGCGATTTCATCGACCAGGATCCCGATCTCGCACAGCTGCTGCCGGGTGGCGCCGCGGCGGCGGCCGACGGTGCGTTCGCCCTGTATCTGGTGTTCCTGGTGGTGATGGCGGCGATGTACGCCGTCGGTGCCGTCATATCCATCCGCTCCGAGGAATCGTCCGGTCGCGCCGAGGAGGCACTCGCCACCCCCGTGTCGCGGGCGTCGTGGCTCGGTGGCCAGCTGGCCGTGATCGCCGCTGCGGCGGTCGCGATCGCGGTGGCGGCGGGGGTCGGCATGGGGATCACCGCTGCATTCACGCTGTCCGATGCGGGGGCGCTCGGCCGGTTGATCGGCGCGGCCCTGAACACCGTGCCTGCCGTGCTGGTGATCGTCGGTTCGTGCGCGGCCGTCTACGGCCTGAGCCCCCGCGCGCTGCCGGCGTTGTGGGCATTCCTGGGTTACGTGCTCGTCGCCGGAATGTTCGGGGAAGTCCTCCCCGACCGGTTCGGGGTGCTCTCCCCCTTCCACTACACACCCGCCCTGCCTGCCGAGAGTTTCTCGGCCACTCCCCTCGCGGTTCTGCTGCTTCTCGCAGCCGCCCTGTTCCTCGCCGCCGTCACCGGGTTCCAGCGCCGGGACATCGGCCGGTGACGGCTCGGTAGCGCCGGTCAGGGATTCGGCGCCGTCACCAGACCCAGCTCGGACGGGGCCACGAGCAACCGGTGGTGCGGAAGGACCCGCACCGTGTATCCGACCGACCCGGACAGCGGCAGGGCCAGGTCGGCGACGAACAGTTCCCCCGACTCGTCCGATGCGGAGTGGGTCATCGGGACCGTGACGATGTCGGTGAGCTCCTCGTCCGGTCCGGCCTTCCCGATCACGGCCTGCACGGTGACGTCCGAGACGGACAGTTCGCCGAGGCGGATGCGGGCGCGCAGCATCAGGTTGGCCCCGATCTCGGGAGTGTCGGGTAGTCCGGCGCCGTCGACCTGCAGGACCGCCACCGCCGGCCAGGCGGCCTCGACGCGGCGACGGAACGCGGCGAGTTCGCGGGCCCCGGCGTAATTCTCTTCCGCCACCGTCCGGGCCGCTTCGGCGGCGGGCGCGTAGTACTGGACGGCGTAGTCGCGCACCATCCGCGACGCGAGCACCTTGGGTCCGAGATTCTGCAGTGTGTGACGGACCATCTCCACCCAGCGCACCGGCAGGCCGTCCGCACGGTCGTAGAACCTCGGCAGGACGGCGCGTTCGAGCAGTTCGTACAGTGCGCTGGCCTCGAGATCGTCGCGCCGTGTCTCGTCGACGACGCCGTCCGCGGTCGGGATGGCCCAGCCGTTCTCGCCGTCGAACATCTCGTCCCACCAGCCGTCACGGATCGACAGGTTCAGTCCGCCGTTGAGGGCGGACTTCATCCCCGACGTGCCGCACGCCTCGAGCGGGCGCAGCGGGTTGTTGAGCCACACGTCGCAACCCCAGTAGAGGTACCGCGCCATCGACATGTCGTAGTCGGGCAGGAAGGTGATGCGGTGCCGGACGTCGGCGGCGTCGGCGAACCGCACGACCTGCTGGATGAGGGCCTTCCCGCCGTCGTCCGCGGGGTGACTCTTCCCGGCGACCACCAGCTGCACGGGCCGCTTCTCGTCGAGGAGCAGGGCCCGGAGTCGCCCGGGGTCGCGGAGCATAAGCGTCAATCGCTTGTAGGTGGGCACCCGCCGGGCGAAGCCGACGGTGAGCACGTTCGGGTCGAACACCTCGTCCGTCCAGCCGAGTTCGGCGGACGTCGCACCGCGTTCGATCCAGGATGCGCGTACCCGGCGGCGCACCTCCTCGACCAGTTTCCCGCGCAACGCGTTGCGGGTCGACCACAGTTCCTCGGCGGACAGGTCCTGCAGCCGCTCCCAGCCGCGGGCTTCCTCCACCAGTTCGGGGCCCAGGATGCGGGTGGCGAGATCGATCCATTCGGGTGCGGCCCAGGTGGGCGCGTGGACACCGTTGGTCACCGAGCCGATCGGTACCTCTTCGGCGTCGAATCCCTGCCACAGCGGCTGGAACATCTCGCGGCTGACGATGCCGTGCAGCTTGGACACGCCGTTGGCCCGTTGCCCGAGCCGCAGGCCCATGTGGGCCATGTTGAACACCGACGGATCCGATTCGCGGCCGAGTCCGAGGATCCGGTCGATCGTCAGCCCCGGCAGCAGGGAGGATTCGTTCTCACCGTTGTCGCCGCCGAAGTAGTGCCGCACGAGGTCGGCAGGGAACCGGTCGATTCCCGCGGGCACCGGGGTGTGGGTGGTGAAGACCGTGCCTGCCCGGACCGTGGCCAGTGCCTCGTCGAAGTCGAGCCCGCCGGTGGTGACCAGTTCACGGATCCGCTCGATGCCGAGGAAACCCGCATGCCCCTCGTTCATGTGGAAGACGGCGGGGTCGGGCAGGCCGTAGGCGTGGGTGTAGGCGCGCACGGCCCGGACACCGCCGATGCCGGCGAGGATCTCCTGTTTGATGCGGTGGTCCTGGTCGCCGCCGTACAGACGGTCGGTGACGCCCCGCATCTCGGCGTCGTTCTCCGCGATGTCGGAGTCGAGCAGCAGCAGCGGGACGCGTCCCACCTGGGCGATCCACACGCGGGCGCGCAGAACCCGGCCCCCGGGGATCGCGACGTGGACGAGGACGGGTGCCCCACCCGAGGACTGCGGCCCGGACTCGGTGAGCAGACGCAGCGGCAGGCCCTGCGGGTCGTGCGGCGGGTAGTGCTCGGCCTGCCAGCCGTCCGCGGTCAGCGACTGCCGGAAGTAACCCGAGCGGTACAGCAGGCCGACACCGATCAACGGCAGGCCCAGATCGGACGCCGCCTTCAGGTGGTCGCCCGCGAGAATTCCGAGTCCACCGGAGTAGTTGGGCAGCACTTCGCTGACCCCGAACTCCATTGAGAAATACGCGATCCCACCGTCGAGCGACACTCCCTTGGCCTGCTGGTTCTGATACCAGCGGGGCCGGGACAGGTAGTCGTCGAGGTCGGCGGCCGCGGCGTCGAGCCGGGCCAGGAACGCGACGTCCTCGGCCAGTTCGTCGAGGCGGGCGGGATCGACCTCACCGAGCATGCGGACCGGGTCGAACTGCACCTGTCGCCACAGTTCCGCGTCCAGCAATCCGAACAGTTCCTGCGTCGCCGGATGCCACGACCAGCGAAGATTGGTGGACAGCGGACCGAGGGCAGCGAGCCGCTCCGGAAGGTGGGCTCGGACAGTGAACCGACGCAAGGCTTTCACCTCGCGAACGATAACGCACTACGGGCGTCGTTGCGCCGTGTCGGGGCGGGTAGACGTCAGATCTCCAATACGGACAGGAACCGGTCGACTCCATTACGGTTGAACGGGCGGCCCAGCCCACGAGCCGCCGGCAACTTCCGGCTATGGAACGGAGCCCAGCGTGACAGGTCGACTCGGTATCGACGACGTGGAACCGAACATCGGGTGCGGCCGGTACCCCGCCAAGGCCGTTGTGGGTGAGGTGTTTCCCGTCCGGGCAACCGTGTGGCGTGAAGGTCACGACGCCGTGGCCGCCACGCTCGCGGTGCGGGGACCGCGCAGTGCCGCGTCGGGCGGCTCGGCGACCTTCCGCATTCCGATGACCGGCGGTCCGGTACCCGACACCGTCGACGGTTCCTTCACCCCGACCGGCGAGGGTGTCTGGACGTTCCGGATCGAGGCCTGGAGCGATCCGGTCACCACGTGGAAGCACGCGGTCGAAGCCAAGCTGGCGGTGGGGCAGGGGCCGGCCGAACTGGCCAACGACCTCGAGATCGGTGCGCGGTTGTTCGAGCGTGCCGCGAAGGGCGTGCCCCGCGCGGACCGCTCGCGGCTGGCGGGGGTCGCGGCGTCGCTGCGTTCCGACCATCACCTCTCCGAACGTGTGGCCCCGGCGTTCGGGTCGGACGTCACCGAACTGCTGCGCGCACATCCGCTGCGCGATCTCGTCACGAAGAGCGAACCGCACACCGTGCTCGTCGATCGCACGCGTGCACTGTTCGGGTCGTGGTACGAGTTCTTCCCGAGGTCCACGGGCGGCTGGGACGAGAACGGCAAGCCCCGGCACGGCACGTTCGCCACGTCCGTGGCCGCACTTCCGCGCATCGCGTCGATGGGATTCGACGTGGTGTACCTCCCACCGATCCACCCGGTCGGCAAGATCAACCGGAAGGGCCCCAACAACACGCTGACCCCCGGCCCCGACGACGTCGGTTCGCCGTGGGCCATCGGCTCGGACGAGGGTGGCCACGACGCGATTCATCCCCAACTCGGGACGATGCGTGATTTCAAGGCGTTCATCGCTGCCGCCGAGAAGCTGCACATGGAGGTGGCGATCGACCTGGCCCTGCAGGCCGCACCCGACCATCCGTGGGCGAAGAAGCACCCCGAATGGTTCACCGTCCTCCCCGACGGCACCATCGCCTACGCCGAGAACCCGCCGAAGAAGTACCAGGACATCTACCCGGTCAACTTCGACGACGACCGCGACGGCATCTACGCGGAGGTCCTGCGGGTCGTCCGGCACTGGGTTGCGGCGGGCGTCAAGATCTTCCGGGTCGACAACCCGCACACCAAGCCGCCGGACTTCTGGGAGTGGCTGATCGCCGAGGTCAAGAAGTCGGATCCGGACGTCCTGTTCCTGTCCGAGGCGTTCACCCGTCCCGCACGGTTGTACGGTCTCGCCCGCCGCGGTTTCACCCAGTCCTACACGTATTTCACGTGGCGGACGGACAAGTGGGAGCTGACGGAGTTCGGCAAGGAGATCGCCGCCAAGGCCGACGAGGCGCGCCCCAACCTCTTCGTCAACACCCCGGACATCCTTCACGAGAGCCTGCAGACCGGGGGCCCGGGAATGTTCGCCCTGCGCGCCGCGCTGGCGGCGACACTGTCCCCCACGTGGGGGGTGTACTCGGGATACGAACTGTACGAACACGTTCCGGTGCGACCGGGCAGTGAGGAATACCTCGACTCGGAGAAGTATCAGCTGCGCCCCCGCGATTTCGAGGGCGCCGCCGCGCGCGGCGAGTCCCTCGAACCGTGGATCACGGCGCTCAACCGGATCCGCAGGCAGCACCCGGCGCTGCAGCAGTTGCGCAACATCCATTTCCACCACGTCGACAACGACGCCCTGATCGCCTATTCCAAGTTCGACGCCACCACCGGGGATGCCGTGCTGACGGTGATCAACCTCAACCCGTACGGCGCCGAGCAGGGCAACGTGTGGCTGGACATGCCCGCGCTGGGCCGCGACTGGCACGACCACCTGACCGTGCTCGACGAGGTCACCGGGGAGCAGTATCACTGGGGGCAGACCAACTTCGTGCGCCTGGAACCCTGGCGTTCGGTGGCCCATATCCTGGCATTACCGTCGATCCCCTATCCGGCCAGAACGAAGCTGGCCTACCGCGGAGGTACATAGTGACCGTCGAACCGCCTGTCGCCATCGCACCGGACGCCGCCGACCTCGACCTGCTGTCCCGGGGTGAGCACCACAACCCGCACTCGATCCTGGGCGCGCACCCGCACCCCGACGGCACGGTGATCCGCGCACTGCGCCCGCACGCCGAGGCCGTCGACGCCGTCATCGGGGGGACGAGCTTCTCGCTGGAGCACCTCGCGCACGGTGTGTGGGGGGCACTCGTCCCGTACCGGGATCTGATGGACTACCGGCTGTCCACGACGTGGCCGGGTGGCCACAACGACGTCTCCGCCGACGGGTACCGGTTCCTGCCTACGCTGGGGGAACTCGACCTGCACCTGTTCGGTGAGGGCAGGCACGAGCGGCTGTGGGAGATCCTCGGCGCGCACCGCCGCCGCTACGACACCCCCGACGGCACCGTCACCGGCACCTCGTTCGCCGTGTGGGCTCCCAATGCCCGCGGAGTGAGTGTGATCGGCGATTTCGACGGGTGGAGTGGGCGGAACTACCCGATGCGGGTGCTCGGCTCCACCGGGGTGTGGGAGTTGTTCGTTCCCGGTATCGAGGCCGGCGACCTGTACAAGTTCCGGGTCCACGGCCCCGACGGCAGTGTGCGCGACAAGGCCGATCCCATGGCCTTCGCGACCGAGGTCCCGCCCGCCACCGCGTCCCGGGTGTCGGTCAGCACGTACGAATGGAACGACGCCGAGTGGCTGGCGCAGCGCGCGGCCACCGAGCCGGCGCAGTCCCCGATGAGCGTGTACGAGGTCCACCTGGCTTCGTGGCGGCCCGGGCTGAACTACCGCGAGATGGCTGAACAACTCGCTGTCCACCTCACCGAGACGGGATTCACGCACGTCGAGCTGCTGCCGGTCGCCGAGCACCCGTTCGGCGGTTCGTGGGGGTACCAGGTCACGTCCTACTACGCGCCCACCTCACGATTCGGTTCCCCCGACGACTTCCGGTGGTTCGTCGACCATCTGCACGCCGCCGGCATCGGGGTCATCGTCGACTGGGTTCCCGCGCACTTCCCCAAGGACGAGTGGGCGCTGGCACGTTTCGACGGCACACCGCTCTACGAGCACAGCGACCCCCAGCGCGGCGAGCAGCTCGACTGGGGAACGTATGTGTTCGATTTCGGGCGGCGCGAGGTGCGCAACTTCCTCGTCGCGAACGCGCTGTACTGGCTCGACGAGTTCCACGTGGACGGTCTGCGCGTCGACGCGGTCGCGTCGATGCTGTACCTCGACTACTCGCGGCCGGAGGGCGGTTGGACGCCGAACATCCACGGCGGCAGGGAGAACCTCGAGGCCGTCGCCTTCCTGCAGGAGACCAACGCCACGGTCCACAAGCAGCACCGCGGGGTCGTCACCATCGCCGAGGAGTCGACGGCGTGGCCGGGTGTCACCCGCGCGACCAACGTCGGCGGTCTCGGTTTCAACATGAAATGGAACATGGGGTGGATGCACGACACCCTCGGTTTCATGGCGCACGATCCCGTCCACCGCAGCTATCACCATCACGAGATCACGTTCTCCCTGATGTACGCGTGGAGCGAGAACTATCTGCTGCCCATCAGCCACGACGAGGTGGTGCACGGCAAGGGCACGCTGTGGACGCGGATGCCCGGCGACGACTACGCGAAGGCCGCCGGTGTTCGTGCCCTGCTGGCGTACATGTGGTCGCACCCCGGCAAGCAACTGCTGTTCATGGGTCAGGAATTCGGACAGACCGCGGAATGGTCCGAGGAGCGCGGACTCGACTGGTACCAGCTCGACGACCCGTACACCGGCGGCTTCCACCGCGGTCTGCTCCGGCTCGTCCACGACCTCAACGCCACCTACCGCGAACACCCGGCGTTGTGGACTCTCGACACGTCTCCGGGCGGGTTCTCCTGGATCGACGCCAACGACACCGCGAACAACGTCCTGAGCTTCCTGCGTTACGGCACCGACGGGTCGATCCTGGCGTGCCTGTTCAATTTCTCGGGTTCCCCGCACGCGAATTATCGTGTGGGCTTGCCAGAACGGGGCGAATGGCGTGAAATTCTCAACACCGACGCCGAGATCTACGCGGGATCGGGTTGGGGAAATCTCGGTGCGGTGACGGCAACTTCGCAGCCGTGGCACGGCCGTCCCGCCTCTGCCGAGGTGGCACTGCCCGCGAACGGCGCGATCTGGATGAGTCTGGAGCGTTGATGAAGGCACGGCCTTGCTGACCCGACGTCGGCAGTGGGCTGCGAGCATGGGCGTTCTGGCCGTGACTGCGGTCGTCCTGTCCGGGTGCACGCGCTCGGTGGACGGTGAGGCCGCGTCCATCTACGACGATCCGTTCAAGGTGGCGGGCCTCGATGCCACGTCGGGTCCGAGCGGTGCCCGCAAGGGCGTGCCCGACGCCGACCTCCCCGTCACCGGCACCGACGGCGGTGAAATCGACACGATGGCCGCCAACGCGGTCAGCGACATCGAGGACTACTGGCGCACCGAGTTCCCGGCGCTGTTCCAGCGCAACTTCGAGCCGGTCGAGGAACTGATCTCCTGGGATCCGCGCGACTCCGACAGCCCGCGCTTCTGCGGGGACAGCACCGAGGAACTCCTCAACGCCGGCTACTGCAGCACCGACCACACGATCGGCTGGGACCGGGCGCTGCTGCTGCCCGAGGTCGTGGAGAAGTTCGGTGTCGTCGCCGCCGTCTTCGTTCTGGCGCACGAGTACGGGCACGCCGTCCAGACGAAGGCGGGAATCGCCGACGAGAACGTGGGCGGTGGCATCGTGCGGGAACAGCAGGCCGACTGCTTCGCGGGGGCGTTCATGCGGTATATCGCGGAAGACAAGGCGACCCACTTCACGCTGAACACGTCGGACGGGCTGAACAAGGTGCTCGCGTCCGCGGTCGCGATCGGGGACACCGACCCGAACGATCCCGACAACGTGCACGGCTCGGCGTTCGAACGTGTCACCGCCACCCAGATCGGTTTCACGGACGGTCCGGCGCCGTGCACGCGCATCGACGAGAAGGAGATCGACTCGCGTCGCGCGGATCTGCCTCAGCGGTTCGCCGACGAGAGCGACGACGGCGAACTCCCTGTCACCGAGGAGTCGCTCGAGGCGTTCTTCACGTCCTTCCAGCAGATCTTCGATCTCAGCGATCCCCCCACGCTGCAACTCGACGGCGCCGACCTCGACTGCGCGGACGCCGACGCGACCGAACCGGTGTCGTACTGCCCGGCCACCAACACGATCGGCGTCAGTGTCGACGCCCTCGCCGAACGCGGCACACCGGGCCGTCCCGGCAGGCGGGAACTCTTCCAGACCAAGCTCACCGGCGACTACAACGCGTACGTCCTGCTCGCCTCGCGGTACACCCTGGCGTTGCAGCGGGACCGGGGCAACGATCTGCACTCACCCCAGACCGCGCTGCGAGCCGCCTGCCTGTCCGGCGTCGTCACCAGCGCGTTGAGCCCGGACAGTCCCGCCACCCTGGAGGCGGGCAGCGTGTGGTTGTCCCCCGGCGACCTCGACGAGGCCGTGTCGGGGCTGCTCACCGACGGTCTCGCCGCCAGTGACGTCAACGGGGAGACCGTGCCGAGCGGATTCTCCCGGGTGGACGCGTTCCGCACCGGAGTGCTCGGCGGTGAGCAGGCCTGCGAGGGCCGCTACCGCTGACCGTCCCACCACGTGACGTCCCCCGACCGCTGCGTCAGATCTCCCGGTAGCCGAGCGTGCGACGGTGATCGGCTTCTACACGTCCGGGCAGTTCATCGGACTGGCCCTGCTCACTCCCTTCCTGTCCTGGCTGCAGTCCGTGCTGTCCTGGCACTGGGTCTTCATCGTGACCGGAACGATCGGGGCGATCTGGGGTGCCGTGTGGTACGCGTTCCGTCGCGAGCCACGCGATTCGCGGGCGAACGACGCCGAGATCGACCTGATCCGCGACGCGGCGGCGGACTCGTCGACCTCCTGGACGAGCAGCAGCCCGAACGTCCGGCCGTGACCCGGAACGGTGTCGCCACCGTCCTCGGCCGGCGCAAATTGTTCCCCAGGTACCTCGTCGAGTACCGGGACATGGATTACATCAAGTCCGGATTCCTCGCCTCGCTGCCGTTCGTCGCGGCACTCGTGGGCGTGCTGTTCTCCGGAGTCTTCTCCGACTTCCTGCTGCGCAAGGGAGTGTCTCGCGGAGTCGCCCGCAAGGGCCCGATCATCGTGGGCCTGTTGCTGACGTCGCGATGATCGGCGCCAACTTCACCGATTCGACCGCGATGGTGATCGTGTTCCTGTCCATCGCATCCTTCGGCAACGGACTCGCGTCGATCACGTGGTCGCCGGTGTCGGCACTCGCGCCGGAACGACTGCTCGGGCTCACCGGTGGAATGTTCAACTTCATCGGCAACCTGTCGGCGATCGCGACACCCATCGTGATCGGGTTGCTCGTCACCGACGTCAGCTTCGCGCCGGGATTCGTTTACATGACCGTGGTGACCGCAGTCGGGATCGCGTCGTACGTCTTCCTGATCGGACGGGTGGAGCACGTGCGGAGCTGACCGCCGGATGGGTGACCGGGGTGAGTGCCGAGAGCGCTCACCCCGGTTTTCTCGTCAGTCCTGGTTTCTCGTCAGTACAGTGCGGCGGCGAGTTTCCGGCGGGCGGTCATGACGACCGGTTCGGCCGGGTCGAACAGTTCGAACAGTTCCAGCAGGCGAGTCCGTACCCGCGTCTTGTCGTCGCCGGCGCTGCGGGCGACGACACCGATGAGGCGGGCGAACGCCGCGTCCGGGGCCTGGGAGTAGACCTCGACGTCCGCGGCCTGCAGCTGGGCGTCGATGTCGTCCGGGGCGGCGTCCGCGGCAGCGACGGCACCGGGATCGACGGACTGCACGCGGGCTAGGAAACGCACTTGGCGGATCGCGCCCTGCGCTTCGGCGTTGGCCGGTTCCTCGTCGAGGATCTTCTGGAACTCGGCTTCGGCTGCCGACAGGTCGCCTTCGTCGAGCGCGGCCTCGGCGGCGACGAAGCGCGGGTCCTCCGGCTCGGGCTCGTCCGCGTTCCCGTCCGCGGCCGGCGGTCCGGACAGCTTTCCGGCGGTTGCCTGCTGGACGGCGGCGAGCCACTGACGCAGTTGTGGTTCGGGCTGAGCGCCCTGGAAGTCGGCGAGCGGCTGCCCGCCGGCGATGGCGACGACGGTCGGGACGGACTGGACGCCGAAGGCCTGCGCGATACGCGGGTTGGCATCGACGTCGACCTTGGCGAGCACCCAGGTGCCGCCGGCCTCGCGTGCCAGCTTTTCGAGCAGGGGTGAGAGTTGTTTGCACGGCTCGCACCAGGTGGCCCACAGGTCGACGACCACCGGGACCTGCTGGGACCGGACGAGCACCTCCGCCTCGAACGTCGCCTCGGTGACGTCGATGACGGGGGCGAGTCCGGTACTCCCGGGTGCGGCCGGAGCGGCGCCGTCCCCGGAGGGTGCGGACACCGGCGGGGGCGGAGCGGCCGCACGCTCCTTGAGGGCGGAGAGATCGACTGCTCCGCTCATGGCCGCGGCCACTGCTGAGGAACGCGCTGACGGACGAGAACCTGGTCGAGTCACGTCCACCAGTTTGTCACGATTTGAGCGCGCACCGGAATGCGGGCCGCGCCTACCACGGAGTGGATCAGACGAGCAACGGTTCGCTCTTCGCTGCGCTCGACCGGGACAGTTCGCCCATCCGGCCGGTGCGGGCCGCCCAGACCTCGAACACGACGGTGCCGAACGGCGGAACGCTGGCAACGAGCGCCCAGAAGGTGGTGACCAGATTCCAGCTCAGCTTGCGGGCGGTCCACAGCGAGATGAGCAGGTACAGGACGAAGACGCCGCCGTGGATGGGGCCGAAGATCTTCACGCCGATCTCGTTGCCGTCGGCAGGCAGGTACTTGAAGGCCATGCCGATGAGGAGGCCGAGCCAGGTGAAGGCCTCCAGAATTGCGACAAATCGGAAGCGCGTGGCCGTGGTGCTGAGATCGAAGACGTTCGCCATGCCGACCATTGTGCCCGACCATCTACGACAGTCCGTAGTGGTGTGAGATACACCACCACGGACTGTCGTCGTGTCACGCCTTGGGGACGCGGACGATCAAGGCGTCTCCCTGACCGCCACCACCGCACAGTGCCGCAGCCCCCACACCCCCGCCGCGACGACGCAACTCCAACGCCAGATGCAACGCGATCCGCGCCCCCGACATCCCCAGCGGATGCCCCATCGCGATCGCCCCGCCGTTGACGTTCACGATCTCCGGATCCAACCCCAGCTCCCGTGTCGACGCGATCCCCACCGCCGCGAACGCCTCGTTGATCTCCACCAAATCCAGATCCTTCGGGTCGATGCCCTCCTTGGCGCACGCCTTCGCGATGGCCCGCGCCGGCTGCGACTGCAACGTCGAATCCGGACCCGCCACCACCCCGTGCGCGCCGATCTCGGCGATCCACGACACCCCGAGTTCCTGCGCCTTCGCCTTGCTCATCACCACGACAGCGGCCGCACCGTCGGAGATCTGCGACGCCGACCCTGCGGTGACCGTGCCGTCCTTGCTGAACGCCGGCCGCAGCCTGGCCAGGGATTCCACCGTCGTATCGCCGCGCACACCCTCGTCGGAGCTGACCAACACCGGATCACCCTTGCGCTGCGGCACCGGCACCGGCACCACCTCGTCGTCGAACACCCCGTCCTTCCAGGCCCGGGCCGCCTTCTGATGCGACGCCGCCGCGAACGCGTCCTGCTCCTCGCGGCTGATCCGCTGACCGTCCTCCGCGTTCTTCGCCTCGGTCAGACTCCCCATCGCCTGATCGGTGAAGATGTCGTACAACCCGTCGAAGGCCATGTGGTCGCGCATCGTGACGTCGCCGTACTTGAAACCCTCCCGCGACTTCTCCAGCAGGTGCGGGGCGCGCGACATGGACTCCTGGCCCCCGGCGACCACGACGTCGAACTCGCCGGCCCGGATCAGCTGATCCGCCAGTGCGATCGCGTCGATCCCCGACAGGCACACCTTGTTGATGGTCAGGGCCGGCACATCCATCCCGATCCCCGCGGCCACCGCGGCCTGCCGCGCCGGGATCTGACCCGCCCCCGCCGTCAGCACCTGACCCATGATCACGTACTCGACCTGCTCGGGAGCGACACCCGCCTTCTCCAGCGCACCACGAATCGCCACCCCACCCAGATCCGAACCCGACACATCCTTCAACGAACCCAGCAACCGGCCCATCGGGGTCCGGGCTCCGGCGACGATCACAGAACTGGTCACGATTTCCTCCGCGTGAGACGAGTAGACAGGTGCGGGGCGACGGAAGTCACATCCCGACGAGAACTACCGAAACGGTAGCGCTAACGTCGGGACCATGACACAGTCCTCCCCCACCCAGACCACGTCACCGCTGTCCTCGGACCTGGTGACCGCCATCGACCACGTCGGCATCGCCGTCCCCGACCTCGACGCCGCCATCGCGTGGTACTCCGAACACCTCGGCATGGTGTCGACGCACGAAGAGGTGAACGAGGAGCAGGGCGTGCGCGAAGCGATGCTGAGCGTCGTCGGCTCCCCCGAGGGCAGCACCGCGCTGCAGCTTCTCGCACCGTTGAACGAGAACTCGACCATCGCCAAGTTCATCGATCGCAGCGGCCCCGGTCTCCAGCAGCTCGCGTACCGCGTCACGGACATCGACGCCATCTCCGCCCAGTTGCGCGAGCGCGGTGTGCGGCTGCTGTACGACGCACCCCGCCGCGGCACCGCCGATTCGCGCATCAACTTCGTCCACCCGAAGGATGCGGGCGGAGTTCTCGTCGAGCTCGTCGAGCCGTCGGCGACCCACTAGAGCTGTGGCCGGCCGCCGGGTACCGGGCGCAGAGACAAGTTCTACTTTGCCCAGGTAGATTGGCGGCCATGGTAAACGAGCAGGACCGTGGTTCGATCCCCCTTCCCTTTTCCACCGTGCGCAAGGGATTCGACCGGGACGAGGTACGCAACTACTTCGAGCGATTCGACGCCGAGCTCCGCGTCACTGCCGCCGACCGCGACGCCGCGGCGGCGCAGGCGCGGGATCTCGCCAAGCAGCTCGACGATGCGCGGGACGAGATCGACGATCTGCGCAAGGATGTCGACCGCCTGTCCGTTCCGCCGACCACCGCGGAGGGAATGAGCGACCGAATCTCGCGCATGCTCCGGCTCGCGTCGGACGAGGCGTCCGAGGTGCGTGCGAAGGCCGAGGCCGACGCCGCCGAGATGATCTCCGTCGCCGAGCAGGAGGGCGCGCAGCTCCGCGGCCAGTACGAGTCGCTGGTCGCGGAACTCGAAGACCGCCGGAGCGCTCTCGAGATTCAGCACGAGCAGACGATGGCGAAGGCCCGCACGGAGGCGGCGAAGATCGTCGAGGCCGCTCAGTCCGAGCGCGACCGCCTGGCCGCCGAGGCCGAACTGCGTCGGTCGCAGGTGCAGGAAGACTTCGACCTCGCGATGTCCGAGCGCCGCCAGAAGACGATCACGGCGGTCAACGAACTCGAGTCCACCAGCAAGGCCGAGGCGCAGCGTCGTCTCGCGGACGCCACGCACGAGGCGGAGCGCAGGCTGCAGGCGGCCACCGACCAGTCGGAGCGCAAGATCGCCCACGCCAAGGAACTGGCGGAAGAACTTCGCGTACTCCGCGGCCGGATCCTGGCGCAGCTCTTGGGAATTCGGGGACAGCTCGATTCCGTTCCGGCAATGTTGGCGTCGGTCAACCGGGAGAGCGAACTCCTGGACGCGCAGCCCGACACCGCGGCATCGAACTCGGAGAAGCGCTCCAACGAGAACACGAACAGCAAGTCGGCATCGGGCGGTGCCGCGGACCGGAAGTCCGCGCAGAACGAGTCCGGGACGAACTCCGCGGACGAGACCGACAACTCCGACGAGGATACCGCGGTGCTGTCCACGGTCGAGAAGAACCCGGCGAACCGGCCGGTGGCTCAGCGGACCGTGAAGACGGGAAGCTAGGACCACCTGCGTGTGAGGCCCCGGGTGCTGCGTCCCGACCAGCACCCGGTGTGCCAGTGCCGCCGGTCCTCGGCTCCGCCGTATTCGGCCGGCCAGGTGACCAGGTGGGCGACGCCCGGCCGGATGTCGTGATCGCAGCCGGGGCACCGGTACGACTTTGTGGCCCGGGCCCCGGGGATCGTGCGGACGATGAAGCTCTCGTCGGCGTAGCCCGCGGGCCCGGCTTCCTGACGCATCATTGCGCTACCGAACAGCGAGCCCTCGGAGGTGTCCGGGGGCGCACTGCGGCGTGTGTTCTTCCGCTGCGGTTTACGACGGGGCACGGGTTCAGCCTAGGCCTCAGAAGAGCCGGAACTCGGTGCTCTCGGTGCCGCGCAGCGCTTCGTAGTCGAGCACCAGGCACCGGATTCCGCGATCGGTGGCAAGGGTTTTGGCCTGCGGCTTGATCTGCTGGGCGGCGAAGACACCGCTCACCGGCGCCAGCAGCGGATCCCGGTTGAGCAGTTCGAGGTACCGGGTGAGTTGCTCGACACCGTCGATGTCTCCGCGGCGCTTGATCTCCACGGCGACGGAAGCCCCGTCGGCGTTCCGGCACAGCAGGTCGACGGGACCGATGGCCGTCATGTATTCGCGCCGGACGAGCGTGTAACCGCTGCCGAGCGTTTCGACGTGTTCGGCGAGCAGTTCCTGCAGGTGTGCCTCGACACCGTCCTTGACGAGCCCCGGATCGACACCGAGTTCGTGACTGGAGTCGTGCTCGATCTCCTCGATGGTGATCCGCAGTTCCTCACCGGCCTTGTTGGTCACCACCCACAGCGCTTCGGCGTCTTCCACGGTGTCTTCGACGAGCCAGCAGGGCGGGCTCATCCAGTTCAGCGGCTTGTAGGCGCGGTCGTCGGCGTGGATGCTCACGGAACCGTCTGCCTTGATCAACAACAGGCGACGAGCGGTGGGCAGATGTGCCGTCAAACGGCCTACGTAGTCGACTCGGCATCTGGCAATCACTAGGCGCACCCGCCCACCCTAAGGGATCGCGCCGACTAGTCTCGAATGACTATGCGCAGCCCCCGCCGATCCGTCGCCCCGCTGGGGTCGTGGTTGCTCGGATCACCGGACGAGAGTCCCCGCAGGCGCCGGATCCGGGTCCAGCTGCTGCTGACCGCCCCGCTGGTGTTCACCAACCTGGTCGGCGCGGTGATCACCTGCCTGCTCGTCAGTGTCGTCGTCCCCGGCCCGAATGTGTGGTCGAGCGAGTTCGTGATCGCCAACTTCGTTGCGGTGCCCGTCTTCGTGCTGTGCGCGGTCCTGGTCGGCGTGACGTGGGGCACCAAGCGGCTGGTGTCGGATCTCCGGTGGGCGACGGAGGACGACGTACCCACCGACCACGACCGGTCGGCGGCGTTTCGCGCACCGTGGCGTCTGACGCGTGTCCAGGCGGCGTTGTGGGGCATCGGGCTGGTGTTCTTCACGACGCTGTACGGCATCATCGATCCCCAGACCATTCCGAAGGTCGCGTTCACGATCGCGTTGGCCGGGATCACGGTCTCCGCGTTCTGCTACCTGCTGACAGAGTTCGCGCTGCGCCCCATCGCCGCCCGGGCACTGGGCTCGGACGGGCCACGACCCCGTCGGACCCTCGGCATCACCGGCCGCACCGCGCTGGCGTGGATCCTCGGGACCGGTGTTCCCGTGCTCGGTCTGATGCTCATCGCGATCTTCAGTTTCATCCGGCCGGCGAGTCCGACCAGCCTCGCGGTGTCGATCCTCGCGCTGGGTGGTGTGATCCTGCTCTTCGGCCTGCTGCTGGTCGTGATCAGTGTCCGCGCCACCGAGGCACCCATCCGCTCGGTGTCGCTGGGCATGGCGAAGGTGGCGGAGGGCGATCTGGATGCCGAGGTCGTCGTGTATGACGGCACCGAACTCGGCGCGCTGCAGACCGGGTTCAACCGGATGGCCGAGGGACTCCGCGAACGTGAGCGGATCCGCGACCTGTTCGGTCGCCACGTCGGGCAGGAGGTCGCGTCCCAGGCTCTCCTCCGCAACCCCGAACTCGGCGGGGAGGAACGTGACGTGGCGGTCCTGTTCGTCGACATCATCGGGTCCACCACGATCGCGGCCACCCGGTCGCCCGCGGAAGTCGTGGACCTGCTCAACCGGTTCTTCAACGTGGTCGTGGACGAGGTCGATCGGCGAGACGGGTTCGTCAACAAGTTCGAAGGTGACGCCGCGCTGGCCATCTTCGGGGCACCCGTGGCGCTCGACGACCATGCAGGCGCTGCGCTCTCCGCCGCTCGGGCCCTCCGCGAACGGCTCACCGCCGAGGTACCGGAGTGCGATGCGGGAATCGGGGTGGCGGCGGGTCGCGCCGTGGCCGGAAACATCGGCGCCCACGAACGTTTCGAGTACACGGTGATCGGCGATCCGGTCAACGAGGCGGCGCGGTTGTCCGAGCTCGCCAAGAACGTGTCCGGACACGTCGTCGCGTCCGAGCGGGCGATCGACGCGGCATCCGACGACGAGCGCAGGCGGTGGCAACTCACCGACACCGTCACCCTGCGTGGCCGTGTCGAGCCGACCACGTTGGCCGTTCCCGCCGAACTACTCCCCGCCGGTTCCGCCGTCGACGATGAGGGCGCCGACTCCGTCGAGTAGCCGGGTGAGCCCGAATTCGAAGGCGTGGGCAGGCACGTACGCGGCGTCGTGGTGTTCCCCCGCCGAGGCCCCGACCCGGGCGGCCAGCGGGAACCGGTCGGGGTCGAAGACCTTCTCGAAGTGCGGAGCGACGCGCTGCCACCATTCACTGTCCGCCTCCCCCTGGGCGGCGAGCGCAGCCGCATCCACCGCGGCGCGCGCCGCGCCCGCGACGAAACTGTCGAGAAGCGTGACGACGGAGTCCATGTCGAGGTCCGACAGTCCCAGCCCCTCGACCGCACGTAGTTCCCGCTCGTACTTGGCCATCCCGCCGGGCCCCAGAACCGGCCGGCTCAGCGCGACGACGCCGAGCATCCACGGGTGGGCGCACAGCAGGTGGAAGTAGTCGTGAGCGGCGGCCGCGAGACGCTCGCGCCACCCCTCATCGGCGTCGTCGGCCGGCTCGAGTGTGGACAGCGCGCGATCGAGCATCACCTCAACCAGTTCCGTCTTTCCGGGAACGTGCGTGTACAACGACATCGCCCCGGCGCCGAGCTCGGATGCGAGGCGGCGCATCGAGACTGCGTCCAGCCCTTCCGCATCCGCGACGGACACGGCGGTCTCGACGATCCGGTCGAGGGTCAGGCCCGGCTTCCCGTTGCGGGGGCGCGAGATCGGCGTGCTGCCGCCGCCCCACAGCAGCTCCATGGTGCGGGCGGGATCGCCCTCCGGTGTCGCGCTTCTACCCATGTCGAGATCTTCCCACGACGTCCGGGAACAATTCCGTCCGCCGCCTCGTTGACGTACGGCGTACCGTAAACGAGGCGAAAGGCGCAGTAAGGACAGCAGAGCCCATCCTCGCCACCGACAGCGAACTCACCCGGCTGGTGGCTCTGAGCCCCGACTACGACTTCGGAGGTGACCTGTGACCGACGCCGTCACGCTTCCCCGTTTCCCGGCGCAGAAGGGCCGACGCACCCGCGGCAGGACCTGGTGGGCGCAGCGATGGGCCGACGACGTCGAGCACGCTGTGCTCGACTCGGACACGCTGAAACGCGGACGCGCCTACGCCCGTGGCGGACTGGTCGGTCCGCTCACGTTCGCGGCCGGGCTCGTCTCCGCGGACGTGCACACGGAGGAGGAGAGCCTGCACGTGCGGATCCGGGTGGACCAGCTGGACGAGCGCCAGTGGGGCGAGGTGTTCGCCACCCTCGCGTCGCGGAGCGGTCACGTCGCCCAGTTGTCGAGTGGGATGCTCCCTCGCGAACTCGACGACGACCTCGCTGCCGTCGACGTGTCCCTCGTACCGTCGATGTTCGATGCCGACGCGACGTGCACCTGCGAGGAGTGGGACGTGCCGTGCCGCCACGCTGCCGCGGTGCTGTATCAGGCCGCGTGGGTGCTCGACGACGACCCGCTGCTCTTCTTCCTCCTGCGCGGACGGGAGGGACAGGAGGTTCTCCAACCCAGGCACGGCGCGCACGAGGAGACGTCCCATTCCTCGTTCGACGCTTCGCACTCCCCGGTGTCGGCGTCGGACACCTACTCCGCGGTTCCCGGACCGCTTCCGGCGCCGCCGCGTTCCGGCGGAACCCCGGTGCGCCCACGCTGGCTCGACGACGCTCCCCCGGAGATTCAGGCGGACGCCGTCTGGTCTGCGATCGTCACTGCGATTTCGCGATACGGAGACCGTGTCTGAGGTCGTCCGACGGTCCGGCCACCAGGCTCGGTGCGACCACCCGGGCACCGGTCGCCGGATACGGCGTGCAGATCTGGGCGTCGTGCACGAAGCACCAGCGCCAGTTGTCCCCCGCGTGAAGCGACTGGACTATCGGATGACCGCTGCGTTCGGCGTGGTGTCGCGCGTGCCGCATCGGTGATCCGTCGCTGCATCCGACATAGCCGCACGTCAGGCACAACATCAGGTGCTCCCAGCGGGTGCCGAGTGCGAGACAGCCCTCGCACCCGTCCGACGTGTGCGCGACGACATCGCGAATCATGTTCAGATCGGGATCGTGCCAATTATTGGATTGGGTCATATTGCCACCCCTCAGTAACCAAGATTGGCGGCTGATCCGTCTCGCCACATGGTCACAGCGGAACGAAAGAATCCCCCGAAATCTGGCCTCAGCGGACAGCGTCCCGGTTTCGACGGCGCAAAACGGGGTAGTTCCAAGCCATGGATCTGGAAGCAGCCCCAGAACCGATGGTGGACCACACGCCGCGGGCGACGAACCTGTCCGCGGTCGTGGCCGTCACCGCGCACATGCACGACTGCGGGAATCGCGACGAGATCCTCGCCCTGCTGGTCGAAGCTCTCCCTGAACTCGGTCCCTTCATGGTGGAATCCGTATCGGCTCCGACGGACGAATCCGACGACGTCTGGCGTCACCGCGTGCTGCTCGACGATTCGTGGTCGAGGCCGGTGTCGCTCACCCTCCGGGCCGACTACCCGCCGACCCCGGTGCAGGCCACCCTGCTCGAGCTGCTCATTCAGCACACGGGGTCTGCCCTGCGCGCCGCATCGCTACGATCACGGGCAGCCACACAGGAACGTCACTTGCGCGAGGCCGCGGACGAGATCGCCGCACTCGGAGCGCGGGCCGTGCGGCTGGAGGAGGAAGCGAAGATCCACGACACGTTCGGGCGCCTCGCCGCGACCGGCGCCGACGAGGCCGCCATAGCCGAGACACTCCACCAGGTGACCGGACTCGCCGTCGGGATCGAGGACGCCTTCGGCAATCTGCGCGTGTGGGCCGGCCCGGACAAGGCCCTTCGGTACCGCAAGATCGGCGGCGGGAACCGGGTCGACGTCCTGCGCCGTGCCGCGATGGAAGGGCGCCCGCTGCGGAACGACAACCGGATCGTGCAGATAGTCCGGCCCGGCCAGACACTTCTCGGCGTCCTGTTTCTGTCGGACCCGGAACATCGGGCAACCGACCTCGACAGGGTCGCCCTCGAACACGCCGCGACGATGCTCGCCATCGACATGTCGCACCGCAGATCACTCGCCGAGACGGAGGCACGGCTCAGTCGCGACCTGGGCGCCGACCTGCTTGCCGGCACCGACGACGACAGCGCCTACTCGCGGGCCGACGCACTCGGCTACGACCTGCACACGCCGCAACGCGTCCTGGCAGTGCACTGGGGGCCGGACACGCCCGTCGAGTCCGTCACGGAAGCCTTCCGGCGCCACCTGACATCCGCCGACTCGTCGGCCCTCCTCGTCCACGGCAACGAACACCGAACCGGGATCCTCGCCGCCGTCATGGACGCAAAGACAGATGTGAACATCATCTTCACGGCATTGGAGAAATCGCTCGGTCCCGCGGTCGGAGTGATCGGTGTCGGATCCGAATGCACCTCCCCCAGTGGTCTACCCGACTCGTATACCCACGCGATACGGGCGCTGGAGATCAGAAAGCAGTCGCTGTCGCCCCGCGGCGTGGCGCTGTTCGACGAACTCGGCGTCTACCGCATCCTCGACTCGCACAGCAGCACCGGAGACGTCGAGGCATTCGTGCAGGAATGGCTCGGCCCGTTGCTCGCCTACGACCGGGAACACCGCAGCACGATGACGGCAACGCTGGCCCAGTACCTCGAATGCGGTGGCAAGTATGACGAAACCGCACAGGCTCTCAGGATCCACCGCAGCACCCTGCGATACCGGATGTCCCGCATTCACGAATTGACGGGGCGTGATCTGCGCAGCGTCGACACACGCCTGAATCTTCATCTGGCGTCCCGCGCACTGCAGGTCCTGGCCGGCGGTGCGCCGGGGTGAAAGGACGTGTGCGGCACGGGTGTTCGTGACCCGGGAATGCCGAAAGCCCCCCAACAAGGTTGGGGGGCTTTCGGTAACGGATGTTCGGCGGTGTCCTACTCTCCCACACCCTGTCGGGTGCAGTACCATCGGCGCTGGAGGGCTTAGCTTCCGGGTTCGGAATGGGACCGGGCGTTTCCCCTCCGCTATGGCCGCCGTAACTGTATGAAACTGTCACACGGAACATCAGCGAAGACACACATCCCATCACCGTGGGTGGTGGGGTGTTCTTCTTTCTTCTGTTCTGAAACGTGTGTGTTGTTTCAGATACTGCACAGTGGACGCGTAGCTTCTTTGTGGTAAGTCCTCGGCCTATTAGTACCAGTCACCTGCATCCGTTACCGGACTTCCAGTTCTGGCCTATCAACCCGGTGGTCTGCCGGGGGCCTTACCCCCTCGAGGGGGTGAGAAACCTCATCTTGGAACAGGCTTCCCGCTTAGATGCTTTCAGCGGTTATCCCTTCCGAACGTAGCTAACCAGCGGTGCTCCTGGTGGAACAACTGGCACACCAGAGGTTCGTCCGTCCCGGTCCTCTCGTACTAGGGACAGCCTTCCTCAAGTTTCTAACGCGCGCGGCGGATAGAGACCGAACTGTCTCACGACGTTCTAAACCCAGCTCGCGTGCCGCTTTAATGGGCGAACAGCCCAACCCTTGGGACCTACTCCAGCCCCAGGATGCGACGAGCCGACATCGAGGTGCCAAACCATCCCGTCGATATGGACTCTTGGGGAAGATCAGCCTGTTATCCCCGGGGTACCTTTTATCCGTTGAGCGACACCGCTTCCACTTGCCGGTGCCGGATCACTAGTCCCGACTTTCGTCCCTGCTCGACCTGTCAGTCTCACAGTCAAGCTCCCTTGTGCACTTGCACTCGACACCTGATTGCCAACCAGGCTGAGGGAACCTTTGGGCGCCTCCGTTACATTTTGGGAGGCAACCGCCCCAGTTAAACTACCCACCAGGCACTGTCCCTGAACCAGATCATGGTCCGAGGTTAGAGGTCCAATACGATCAGAGTGGTATTTCAACAACGACTCCACACTCACTGGCGTGAGCGCTTCACAGTCTCCCACCTATCCTACACAAACCGAACCGAACACCAATACCAAGCTGTAGTGAAGGTCCCGGGGTCTTTTCGTCCTGCCGCGCGTAACGAGCATCTTTACTCGTAATGCAATTTCGCCGAGTCTATGGTTGAGACAGCTGAGAAGTCGTTACGCCATTCGTGCAGGTCGGAACTTACCCGACAAGGAATTTCGCTACCTTAGGATGGTTATAGTTACCACCGCCGTTTACTGGGGCTTAAATTCTCAGCTTCGCCACCGAAGTGGCTAACCGGTCCTCTTAACCTTCCAGCACCGGGCAGGCGTCAGTCCGTATACATCGTCTTACGACTTCGCACGGACCTGTGTTTTTAGTAAACAGTCGCTTCTCACTGGTCTCTGCGGCCCCACCCAGCTCACACTGCAAGAGTGATCACCGGACGAGGCCCCCCTTCTCCCGAAGTTACGGGGGCATTTTGCCGAGTTCCTTAACCATAGTTATCTCGATCGCCTTAGTATTCTCTACCTGACCACCTGTGTCGGTTTGGGGTACGGGCCGTGTGAAAGCTCGCTAGAGGCTTTTCTCGGCAGCATAGGATCACTGAATTCGCCTCATTCGGCTATGCGTCACCTCTCAGGCTTGATGAACGGCGGATTTGCCTACCATTCGCCCTACAGGCTTACACCAGTATTACCACTGACTGGCTCAGCTACCTTCCTGCGTCACCCCATCGCTTGGCTACTACCAGATCAGGTCCCATGCATCCACATCCAGGGCCCCCGAAGGGGCGTAAGGACGCTTCAGGATGGTTAGTATCACTGATTCACCAGGGGCGCGTTCACACGGGTACGGGAATATCAACCCGTTGTCCATCGGCTACGCCTGTCGGCCTCGTCTTAGGTCCCGACTCACCCTGGGCGGATTAACCTGGCCCAGGAACCCTTGGTCATTCGGCGGACGAGTTTCTCACTCGTCTTTCGCTACTCATGCCTGCATTCTCACTCGTGTGGCCTCCACGGCTGGGTCACCCCGCCGCTTCCATGGCCACACGACGCTCCCCTACCCATCCACACCACTGCCCAAGACTCCGCAGAATCAAGGGGGTGCATTGTGTGAATGCCGCAGCTTCGGTGGTGTACTTGAGCCCCGCTACATTGTCGGCGCAGGATCACTTGACCAGTGAGCTATTACGCACTCTTTCAAGGGTGGCTGCTTCTAAGCCAACCTCCTGGTTGTCTTCGCGACCCCACATCCTTTTCCACTTAGTACACGCTTAGGGACCTTAGCTGGCGATCTGGGCTGTTTCCCTCTCGACTACGAACCTTATCGCCCGCAGTCTCACTGCCGCGCTCTCACTCACCGGCATTCGGAGTTTGGCTGATTTCGGTAAGCTTGTGGGCCCCCTAGACCATCCAGTAGCTCTACCTCCGGTGAGAAACACGCGACGCTGCACCTAAATGCATTTCGGGGAGAACCAGCTATCACGGAGTTTGATTGGCCTTTCACCCCTACCCACAGCTCATCCCCTCAGTTTTCAACCTAAGTGGGTTCGGTCCTCCACGACGTCTTACCGTCGCTTCAACCTGGCCATGGGTAGATCACTCCGCTTCGGGTCTAGAACATGCCACTACGGACGCCCTATTCGGACTCGCTTTCGCTACGGCTACCCCACACGGGTTAACCTCGCGACATGCCACTAACTCGCAGGCTCATTCTTCAAAAGGCACGCCATCACCCCCCACACCGAAGTGTGCAAAGGCTTTGACGGATTGTAAGCGCACGGTTTCAGGTACTATTTCACTCCCCTCCCGGGGTACTTTTCACCTTTCCCTCACGGTACTAGTCCGCTATCGGTCACCAGGGAGTATTCAGGCTTATCGGGTGGTCCCGACAGATTCACACCAGATTTCACGGGCCCGGTGCTACTTGGGTTTCCATCACGACAGTCATCATGTTTTCGTGTACGGGACTCTCACCCTCTACGACAGGCCGTTCCAGACCACTTCCACTAA